>JAISHU010000041.1 GCA_031262385.1 Mediterranea sp. (in: CFB group bacteria) | reverse complement strand
ATTTTAGACAGGATGTAGTTATAGAAAATCTGAAGAATCAAGGCAACAATCAAACCAAAGATAGTTGTGATAAGGGCGACTTTCATACCACCGGCTACAACCGTCGGAGAGATATCACCTACTTGTTGGATGCGGTCGAATGCCTGCACCATACCGATTACCGTTCCCAAGAATCCCAACGAAGGAGCCATGGCGATGAACAGTGTAACCCACGAACAGCCTTTTTCGAGGTAACCGGCTTGTACGCCTCCGTAAGATACGACTGACTTTTCTACTACGTCGATGCCTTGATCCATACGCATCAAACCTTGATAGTAGATAGAAGCAACCGGACCGCGCGTGTTGCGTGCAATGTCTTTAGCACCTTCGAGGTCGCCTTTTTCCAAAGCTGACTCAATAGAAGCAATAAACTTCTTTGTGTTGATTTCTGCCAAGCTCAGGTAAATGATACGTTCAATACAGAATGCCAAACCAATTACCAATGCGATAGCTACAAGGCTCATGAAAGATGCTGTACCTTCGATAAACTTGATTTTAAGCTCTTTGTGAATACCAACGCTTTCAGCAGCAGGCTGATCGGCAGCCTTCACTTCAGTTTGCGCCGCAGGTGCATCCTGAGCAAGGACAGGTTGAGTAGAGCCAAAAGTCAAGACTCCCATTACAGCAACAATTGCAAATAACTTTTTCATTGTGTGTCTAATTTTTAAGATTAATAAATTAAATTATTTATATTAATATTTATTTCATTCTCACTTTGCTTATCTTGCTTCCATCCGTCCTCATCACGCGGAGAGACGGGGATTCGAACCCCGGATACCCTTTAGGGGTATACACGCTTTCCAGGCGTGCCTCTTCAACCACTCGAGCATCTCTCCAAAGAGACTTCTGTCCACAAATCGGAAACAAAAACGGGTTGATTTTCACTTCTGTTTCCGATTTCAGGCACAAATGTATTCTTTTTTTTGTTCCCTTCACTCATTCGCCTCATTTTATCTGCTCGAAATAGCCGAAATTAATAAACTTTAAAATCTTCGCCTGCTCCACCGAGGTCGCCAAACAGTTTTCGGGCATTGGCAGAGGTGGCTTCATCAAGCTGTTTGGGTGCGATTTTGCAAAGTTCGGCTACTTTTTGAAGGGTATATTGTAAATAGGCGCTTTCGTTGCGTTTTCCTCTATAGGGAACGGGTGTGAGATAAGGTGCATCGGTTTCAATCAGCAGGCGGTCGAGCGGAATCTCCGCCAATGTTTCGGGCAAAGCGGACTTTTTAAAGGTCACTACACCGTTGATGCCGATATAGAAACGGGGGAATTCGCGGATGATACACCGTGCCTCGTCGGCTGTACCGGTAAAGCTGTGAAAGACTCCGCTCAAAGGGGTCTCTTTGAAAGGCGACAACACCTTATATATAGTATCGAATGCTTCGCGACAGTGTAGCACGACCGGCAAATGGTATTGCAAAGCCCACTCCAACTGTTTGCGCAGGGCTATTTCTTGCCAAGCTTGATAGGTTTTGTCCCAATAGAGGTCGATACCTATTTCGCCGACGGCTATATAGCCGGTACGTGTGGTAAGTTCGCGGTGCACAATCTCCAGTTCGGCTTCGTAGCCGGTTTTCACCGAAGTGGGGTGCAGACCTATCATGGGGTAACAATAGCCGGGATAGGTGCGACACACCTGCCACATGGGTTCGATGGTGGTGCTGTCTATGTTGGGTAATAAGATGCGGGTAACTCCGGCGACACGTGCACGTTGCACCACTTGGGGGAGGTCGTCGTTAAATTCTTCCAAGAAGAGATGTGCGTGGGTATCTATCATACTACGAGGCTTCGTTCGTCGTCGGAGTGCTGCCGTTCACCGGTGCGATAGTAGTATATCACGCCGTAATCGCGACAGAGATTCAGTCGTTTTTCGTTGGGGGCAGCTTCTTCGAATCTTTTCTCTATTTGGTTCCAGCAGTCCAGCACCAGTTCGTCGGCGGCGGCACGCATGGACGAGAGCTGTTCGAGACTGCGAGTGGTGAGCGTTTGAAGGTTTTTTTGTTTGCCGTAGCTATCCATAAAGATATCGTAGTGCACTTTCACCTTGGCAATGGTGGGTGTGTAGATAGGTATTCCCCCACCCGATGTGCGTTTACGTTCGCCTTCTATGATTTGCCTGCCCCACTTGGCAAGTGCTTGTTCGGTGGAGAGGTCGGGTACGTTCATATCTTCGGGGATAAGTCCGTAGTAATTTTTGTGAGACGAACGGACTTCGTTGCGTATGACCGCCAGATTAAGTACTTGGATGAAGTGCGATATATAAAGACGGGCTGTTTTTACATTCGCCTGATGCTTTCGTCCCGCAGCCACTTGGCGTTCGTAACATTCGGCATAATAGGTTTGTGCTGCTTCAAAGCGTACGAGGAAGTTACGCACTTCCGTTAATGTTTTGAGGGTAACGGCAAGATTGTAGATATCGTTCGTTTCCCCTTTCTGTACCACTGCTTTCAGTGCTCTGATACGTGCTTGGTCAGTGTTTGGCAATCTTCTGTAAGGCATAATAAATAGTAGTGTTGCGTGTTATGTTATACTTGCCTGTTCATCAGGCGTTGTTTTATTTGTTCGAGTTCGGTTCGTCTGTTTGGCGGGATGCTCAACCTATTCAGACATTCTTCGGCAGCCCGGCTGTACTCGCAGATGGCTTGCCGGCATATTTCGCGCACACCTATTTCGTTATAGAGTGTGGTTACGGCTGTAATTTTTTCGTTGGGGGTATAATTGTCGGTATCGTTCAGCAGTGCGGTAAGGCGTTGCCGTTGCGAGCTGTCGGCATGCTCCATGGCTTTCAGCAGCAGATATGTTTTCTTGTTGCACAAGATGTCACCGCCTATATTTTTGCCGAAGGTAGCCACATCGCCATAGACATCAAGCAGGTCGTCTTCGAGTTGGAAGGCAATGCCGATATTGATACCAAACTGATAGAGCAGTTCGGCGTCAGCTTCGGGGGCATCCGCCAGAATAGCTCCCATTTTCAGAGAGCCGGCAAGTAAGACGGCTGTTTTAAGGCGTATCATTTCCAAATATTCGGTTACGGTTACATCGGCACGTGTTTCAAAATCCATATCCATTTGTTGTCCTTCGCACACTTCGAGTGCGGTGGCATTAAACAGGTCGACTACCGGTTTGACGTATCGGGGCTGACAATCGGTGATGTAGCGATAGGCAACCACCAGCATGGCATCGCCCGAGAGTATCGCCACGCTGTCGTTCCATTTGCGGTGTACCGTAGGCTGACCGCGGCGCAGCTCTGCACGGTCCATCAGGTCGTCGTGTAACAGGGTAAAGTTGTGAAACACCTCGATGCCCACTGCCTGCGGATAGATTTGCTCCACATCTTCGCGATAGAGATTGTATGCCATTAGCATCAATGCCGGACGGATGCGTTTGGACGGCAGTGCAAGTATATACTCCACCGGAATGTAAAGTGATTCGGGGGTACGTTTAAACGGCAAGTTTGCTATGTGAACATGAATCTGTTCGAGAAGTTGGGTAAACGTGTACATAATCTAACAATCGTAACGAATAGTAGTGAGTTGCGGTAGAGGGAAGGGAAATTAAAGAGAAAGAAAACAAAGGGAAAAGAACAAAGAGAGGTCGCCCTGTCGGGACAACCTCTCCGTTTTTTGGTTCTGTTATTGCAATCTGAAGGTCACGGGTACGGTGTATTTCACACGTACCGGTTTACCGCGTTGCATACCCGGGTTCCACTTCGGCATAGCGTTTACCACGCGAAGGGCTTCTTTATCCAAGTAGGGGTCTACACCACGAAGTACCACTGCATCTACCACACTACCGTCTTTGTTTACCACAAATTGGATGGAAACACGACCTTGTGTGCCGTTCTCCTGCGAGATAGTGGGGTATTTGATGTTCTTTTGCATAAAGCTCATCAGTGCAGCATCACCGCCGGGGAAGTTCGGCATCTTTTCTACCACTTCGAAAATCTCATCTTCAAGGGGAGCTTCTTCTTCCACCTGCACAGGTACATACTTCACTTCCACAGCTTCACCGGTTTCTTCGGTCGACTGAATGGTGGATTCTTCCACATCAGCCTTGTCATCCACAATCTCTATCGTTTCGGCGATAGGTTTTACTTCGGGAGGAGGAGGTTGAATCTTTTCCTCCTGTTCCGTGATTGGAATAATTTCTTCTTCGAAAACCGCATCGGATACTGCTTGGCTGGTATCAATCTTGATATCGCGTTCAGACCATTCAAAGGCGACGAACATGAAACCAAGAACAACGACATAGCCTATCAGCAACCAAGTGGATTTCTTGCTTTCCAAATCTGCTTTGGGTGTCTTCTTAATTTCCATAATTATCTTTTTTAATTAGTGTTTCTCACTCCTTCACAAGCTCCACAGGGTCAAATGTAATCGTTTATCTATAAAGGTGTACACTTGTGCTACCTTTTTTAATACAATACATATCCCATTTTTGCTTTTTTAATTGTTAATCCGAGTTTATTCTCCGTATAATGCGGAAATTAACCTCAAGAAGGTGATGTAACAAAAGCAAGCCGGAAGCTCCGTATTACTTTTCCGCCGCAAATGTAACGAGATATTTTAGAAATGACGTACCTTTGGGGACATTTTTAAACAGAAAGAGTAAAAAAGGCGAATGAAAAAGATTACGATAGCCATTGACGGCTTTTCTTCGTGCGGAAAAAGCACTATGGCCAAAGACTTGGCTCGCGAGGTGGGCTACATTCATATAGACAGCGGTGCCATGTATCGTGCGGTGACGCTTTATGCCATGGAACACGGCATGATAGAGGGTTCTGTTATTGATGTGCCGCGTCTCGAAGCCGACATGGCAAACATCCGTATCACCTTCGAATTGAACGAGGTTACCAAGCTTCCCGAAACTTATTTGAACGGAGTGAATGTGGAAAGCCGCATTCGCACCATGGAGGTATCCGAACGGGTCAGCCTTATTGCCGAACTGGGCTTTGTACGCCAAGCCATGGTAGCCTTGCAGCAGGCTATGGGCGAACAAAAAGGCATTGTAATGGACGGACGCGACATCGGAACCACTGTTTTTCCGAATGCCGAACTGAAGATTTTCGTTACGGCTTCCGCCGAAGTACGTGCCGAACGTCGCTACAAGGAGTTGCAAGAGAAAGGTGAGCATGCCGATTACGAACAGATTCTCCAAAACGTAAAACAGCGCGACTACATCGACCGTCATCGCGAAGTGAGTCCGTTGCGCCGTGCCAACGACGCTTTGCTACTCGACAACACACACCTTACCCGCGAACAGCAGGATGCATGGCTCAAAGAGCAGTTCTTGCTGAGGGTGAAAGAGTAAAGTCTTTGTAAGCTCACAATAACATTACAGCCCGGCGCTTGCGCGTCGGGCTGTAATGTTATTGTTTATTCACTATCTTCGTTTTCCTTCTTGCGAGGCTTCTTATTCAACACAAATATTGTTGCAATTCCCAGTATAGTAGTGCTTCCTATCACTCCAGCCAACGCATCGTGTCCGGCATATCCTAAGACAAGCGTAACGACAAGACACAATATGGTAATAATGCCGCCCCACACCTGACCGTAAACACTCTGCTTAGAGCTGTTTTTCACAATAAACTTCTCCATTTCTATTCCGTGTGTCTGCTGTTTTTCAGCCATAGACAAGATACGCTCTGCCGTGCCGGGTAACACGTCTTCGTAACCTTTCAAAATATCGGGGTGTGGAACAGGACCTTGAAAAGATATTGATGCCTCTATAGCACTAAAGGCAGCAAGGATAACCTCCTTTTTATCTTCCGGCAAAGAGTTCAGCACTTCGGAAACGCTGGTTATATCATCCGCATTTTCATCTATATACCGAAGAATCTCTTTTTCGTCATCTTTCTCTGTTGCGATCTCTCTCTTTTCATTAACGTTTTCCTCCATTATTCTATTTGATTTTTAGTTGTTTGTCTACTTCACCTATGGCATCGAACAGATACGACCCTACTTTTTTCCATACGGATGCAATGGCTGTGTCATTAGCCTTTTTAGAAGTATATTCGGGGAAGGTATGATAATTGCCCGCCACATTGATTATACTTCCTATCCCTGCCAGTAAAGGATGCTTCAATCGATATTTTTGTTCTATCGAACTAACAGACGTTTTAAAAAGGGGTCGGTTCTTTTTAGCGTCTTTCTCTATAATCACACGAACATTTTTGTCTTTCCTGATGATTACATTCTTAATATCTACTTTTGCCATACGAACGTTTTTCTTGTTTTAAGAAACTGTTTTGAATTTAGTGCTCTTTGCTTTGAGAACTATTTTCGAGGATTATCTTTCTGTTTTAGGAGGAAGATAGCGAGCTATCTGACGACTAAAAGAGGAAGATAAGACCGAAAAGAGACTCAAAGCATGAGTAATAAGAAGATATTCCAATAAATTCAAAACGGTTTCTAAAGAATTGATAATATCAATACGGTGCAAAGTTCGTTGTTTCTTTTTTAAAAACAATAGCTTGGCTGATATTTCTTCGTAAATAACATTACAGCCCGGCGCTTGCGCGTCGGGCTGTAATTATATCTACCGCTTTTCGAGCAGTGATTTACAGTTGTGCCAACTTGTTGTCCGAACCAAGCACGCTGATGATTTTGTGCTTGTAAAGTTTCTCCATATTGTCGCGAGCCGGACCCAGATATTTGCGGGGGTCGAACTCTCCCGGCTGTTCGGCAAACACTTTGCGAACGGCAGAGGTCATAGCCAAACGTGAGTCGGAGTCGATATTAATCTTGCAAACGGCCGATTTGGCTGCTTTGCGCAATTCGTCTTCGGGGATACCGATGGCAGCTTCGAGCTTACCACCATATTTATTAATAGTGTCTACTTCTTCTTGAGGAACCGATGACGAGCCGTGCAGTACGATGGGGAATCCCGGAAGTTTTTCCATAACGGCGTCGAGTACATCGAATGCCAACGGAGGAGGAACCAAACGACCTGTTTTGGGGTCAATGTGGCATTGTTCGGGTTTGAACTTGTAAGCTCCGTGCGAAGTACCGATAGAGATAGCCAAGCTGTCGCAACCGGTGCGGGTAGCGAAGTCGATAACTTCTTCGGGGTCGGTATAAGTGTGATGATCGGCAGATACTTCGTCTTCCACGCCTGCCAATACACCCAGTTCGCCTTCAACGGTAACGTCGTATTGATGTGCATATTCAACGACTTTCTTCGTAAGAGCCACGTTTTCTTCGTAAGGCAGGTGCGAACCGTCAATCATTACCGACGAGAAGCCCATGTCGATACACGATTTGCAAAGCTCGAAGCTGTCGCCGTGGTCTAAGTGAAGTACTATCTCGGGATGCGCGCAACCCAATTCTTTGGCGTATGCCACGGCACCTTCCGCCATATAGCGCAGCAAGGTTTGATTAGCATAGTTGCGGGCGCCTTTGGATACCTGCAAAATAACGGGAGACTTTGTTTCGACTGCCGCTTTTACGATAGCTTGCAGCTGTTCCATGTTGTTGAAGTTGAAGGCAGGAATCGCATATCCGCCTTTGATGGCTTTTGCAAACATCTCACGGGTGTTTACCAGCCCTAATTCTTTGTAACTAATCATTTTGTTTTCGAAGTTTATTTGTAGTGAATAATATTTCGGCTTTAATCGAGCCGCAAAGATACTCTTTATTCAAAGAAAGAACAAACAACAACTCAGAATGTTTTGCCGAACCCGACTTCATCTTGCCCATTCGCAGCTTCTAAATTATCAAAGTGTCAAAACGTCAAACGAACCCTCGAAAAACGGGCTTATTTCGGACTGAGGGACGGCTTCGTGACTTTCGTGCGAGTATAGCGCGTTAAACTATGTAAAAATAGCACCTTAATACGCACACTCACAGAAAGATATGAATATTTTTTGTCAAAATACAAAAAGCACCTTCAGCGCGAAAAAGCAGCCTAAAAAGGAGATTATCGAAATTATCTTGCCGAGTTATTGCGATAACTTGCCGGGAAAACACAATAATCTGCCGGGATATACAGGCTAACTTGCCGGGATAATTTGATAAGGTCGCAACTGATTCGTTGTTTTCGCGTCGACAGTTTGTTGTTTCCGCGCGGATGATTCATTGTTTCCGCCGAGTTGATTCGTTGTTTTTGCGGAGTTAGTTCGTTAAGTAGTGGGAAAGAATGCATCAAGTGCGGTTTAAAGGCACGTTTTCTTCAAAGTGTGAGTTAGCTAAAAGCGCAAGATTGTGACATTATGATGGGTAAACACGAAATAATGTGCTAATATGTCAATATCTAATGTACTAATGAGGGTTTTTAATCCTCGAAAATAGTCTTCAAATCAAAGATCCTCAACTCAAAACAGTTTCTAATTCTTGCAGAATCTGACTTATAATAAAAAAATGTATAGACAAAGTACCACAACACCGAACAAAAGAGAACACGCATTGTTACTACTTTAATTATTTGAATATTGTCCACGATGAAGAAAAAAGAGAACGAGTCACGAGCAGACATTGGACTAATTGGACTTGCCGTTATGGGCGAGAACTTAGCGCTCAACATGGCCGGAAAAGGCTGGAAGGTATCGGTGTACAACCGCACAGTTAAAGGAGTTGAAGAAGGAGTAGTAGAACGGTTTGTTGAAGGACGCGCTAAAGAGACAACCATACAAGGTCACACAGACATTGCGTCGTTTGTAGCTTCTCTTGCTACCCCGCGCAAAATCATGATGATGGTGCGAGCCGGAAGTCCGGTAGACGAATTAATGGAACAACTGTTTCCGTTGCTCGATGCAGGCGACATACTCATAGATGGCGGAAACTCCAATTACGAAGATACCAACCGCCGGGTAACACTGAGCGAATCCAAAGGATTTCGCTTTGTGGGTAGCGGTGTGTCGGGCGGTGAAGAAGGTGCACTCAACGGTGCATCGATTATGCCCGGCGGATCGCAGTCGGCATGGTCGGAAGTGAAACCTATTTTACAAAGCATTGCCGCTAAAGCCGAAGACGGCACACCCTGCTGCGATTGGATTGGTCCCGCCGGTTCGGGTCATTTCGTCAAGATGATACACAACGGCATTGAGTATGCCGATATGCAACTCATCGGCGAAGCTTACTGGCTGATGAAGAAACTACTGAAACTCGATAACGAAGATATGGCGGACATCTTTGCCCGCTGGAACACCCTTAAACTACGTAGCTATCTGGTGGAAATTACCGCCAATATATTGCGCCACAAAGACGGCGATGGCAACTACCTGTTGGACAAGATACTCGATGCAGCCGGACAGAAAGGCACCGGCAAATGGTCGGTTATCAACGCCATGGAACTGGGTATGCCGCTGGGAGTGATTGCTACGGCAGTGTTCGAACGCAGCTTCTCGGGGCAAACCGAACTGCGCAAAGAGGCTGCCACTAAGTTCGATTTGAAACGTACGGAAGCGGTACACGACCAAACCGATACCGTTAACGACATCTACACCGCACTCTATGCCTCCAAACTGACTTCGTATGCACAAGGCTTTGCCGTGCTGCAAAAGGCATCCGACACATTTGGCTGGAACCTGAATCTAAGTTCTATAGCCCGCATGTGGCGAGGCGGATGTATCATACGCAGTGCCTTCCTCAACGATATTGCCACCGCTTTTGCCGCACCGCAAAAACCGGGTAACCTGCTACTGTCGGACTACTTCGAAGAGGAGATTCGCGGAGTGCTGCCCGGTTGGAAACGAGTGGTAACCTTGGCTACCGCCGACGAAATACCACTGCCGGCATTTGCTTCGGCACTGAATTACTTCTACTCGCTTACCTCGCCCAAACTGCCTGCCAACCTGATTCAGGCGCAACGCGACTATTTCGGCGCACACACGTTCGAACGCATCGACCAACCGCGCGGCGTCTTCTTCCACGAGAACTGGACCGGACACGGAGGCGATACCAAATCGGGAAGTTATAATGTATAAGGAGGGCGACGAATGAGCAAATTTGTAATGATCATATTCGGCGCATCGGGCGACCTTACCAAACGTAAACTGATGCCTGCACTCTTCTCGCTCTACCGCGAAAAGCGAATGCCCGACGACTTTATAGTGCTGGGGGTAGCACGCAGCACCTATACCGACGAAACGTTTCGCACCCGCATCGGGTACGACGATACATTTAGCCGACATCTGCACTACCTTAGCATCGATCCGTCGAAAGCCGACGGGTATGCACAAATAGACCAACGCTTGGAGCAACTCACCGGTGAGACAAAGCCTGCGAACCTGCTGTTCTATCTGGCTACCCCACCCTCGCTCTACGGCATCATTCCCCAACACCTCAAGAGAGCCGGACTGAACCGTCCCGGCACACGCATCATTGTGGAGAAACCTTTCGGATACGACTTGCAATCTGCACAAGAACTTAATAACATATATGCTTCTGTCTTCGAAGAGCATCAGATTTACCGCATCGACCACTTTCTGGGCAAGGAGACAGCCCAAAATATTTTGGCTTTCAGATTTGCCAACGGCATCTTTGAACCTCTGTGGAACCGCAACTACATAGACTATGTAGAGATTACGGCGGTAGAAAACATGGGCATCGAAGAACGGGGAGGTTACTACGAAGGTGCAGGTGCCTTGCGCGACATGGTGCAAAATCATCTCATCCAATTGGTGGCACTGACGGCGATGGAACCACCCGCCAAATTCAACGCCGAAACCTTCCGCAACGAAGTGGTGAAAGTGTACGACTCACTACGCCCGCTTACCGAGGAAGACCTCAACGAACATGTGGTGCGCGGACAATATACCGCGTCGGGCAGTCGGAAAGGCTACCGCGAAGAAGATAACGTGGCGGCGGAAAGTCGCACCGAAACCTACATCGCCATGAAGATAGGCATCGAAAACTGGCGCTGGAGTGGCGTGCCGTTCTACATACGCACCGGCAAACAGATGCCTACCAAAGTAACGGAGATAGTGATTCACTTCCGCTCCACCCCCCACCAGATGTTTCATGGCGAAGATACCCCATATGCACGCGCCAACCAATTGGTGATACGCATTCAGCCCCACGAAGGCATTGTGCTGAAGTTTGAGCTGAAAGAACCGGGTGGAGGCTTTAAAGTGAAACAGGTGTCGATGGACTTCAGCTACGACCAATTGCGCGACGTACCCGTGGGCGATGCTTATGCCCGCCTGATAGAAGACTGCATACAAAACGATGCCACCCTGTTTACCCGAAGCGACGCCATTGAAGCCTCGTGGCGCTTCTTCGACCCATTGCTAAAGTACTGGAAAGAGAAACCCGAAGCTCCCCTGTACGGTTATCCGGCAGGTACTTGGGGACCGCTGGAAAGCGAAGCAATGATGAACGAGCACAATGCCTCGTGGACAAACCCCTGTAAAAATCTGACTAATACCGACCAATATTGCGAGTTATGAGAACGTATAGACTCCATACGGCTGTAGAAACGGCACGCACCCTCATTCAACACATTATAAATTGTATGAATGAAGAACCGAACAAGATATTTCACATCGCATTCAGCGGAGGAAACACTCCCTCGCTGATGTTTGATTTGTGGGCTAATGAGTTCAGAGCCGAAACAGCATGGAAGCGAATGCGTATTTACTGGGTCGACGAACGTTGCGTACCCTCCGACGACTCGGAAAGCAACTACGGCACCATGCGTCGCATTTTACTGGAACATGTGCCTATTTCGGATTCGTACATATTCCCTATACTGGGTGCCAACGACCCTAAAGCGGAGGCCTTCCGGTATAGTAAACAGGTGGAAAAAAGCGTGCCGATAGTGTTTGGCTTACCGTCGTTCGACATGATATTGCTGGGAGTAGGCGAAGACGGGCACACTGCCTCTGTTTTCCCCGGACAAGAACATCTCTTCTGCTCTTTCCGTTTGTACGAAGTGAGCATCAATCCGCACACCAACCAGAAACGCATCACTATGACTCCCAACGTGATACTGAATGCACAGCGGGTTATCTTCCTCGTCTCGGGCAAGAACAAAAAAAACGTGGTGCGCGACATAGTTAATTCGGGAGACCTTACTCCCGCTGCTTATATCGCACACCACGCCTCTAACGTGGAACTTTTTACCGACGTTAACGACTAAGAGTCATTCCCAAATTATACATCACGAAGCCGTACACATCGGCTTGCTCTTCGAGCACCTTGCTCATAGGCTTGCCCGAACCGTGTCCGGCTTTGCTTTCTATACGGATAAGCGTAGGATAGGTACCGTCGTTGCAAGCCTGCAACATGGCGGCAAACTTAAACGAGTGCGCCGGAACCACACGGTCGTCGTGGTCGGCAGTGGTAACCAACGTAGCCGGATAACGTGTGCCGGGCTTGAGGTTATGAAGCGGTGAGTAACCACGCAGATACTCAAACATCTCTTTGCTGTCTTCGCTTGTGCCATAGTCGCTTGCCCAGTTCCAGCCAATGGTAAATTTATGGTAGCGCAACATATCCATTACCCCTACTTGCGGAATGGCAACCCGATAGAGATCGGGACGTTGTGTCATACAGGCACCCACCAGCAGTCCGCCGTTGGAACCACCCACAATGCCCAGTTTATCTTTGTTGGTATAGCCGTTGGCAATCAAGTATTCGGCAGCTGCAATAAAGTCGTCAAACACATTTTGCTTCTGCATCTTGGTACCTGCCACGTGCCATGCATCGCCATATTCGCTACCACCGCGGATGTTGGCAAGCACATAGATACCGCCGCTTTCGAGGAACGGTATGCGCGACGTACTGAAGCTTGGTCCGTAGGTGATACCGAAGCCGCCGTAACCGTAAATGTACGTAGGGTTGTTGCCGTCTTTCTTCATACCTTTCTTATAGATAAGAAACATGGGCACCTTTGTACCGTCTTTGCTGGCATAGAATATCTGTTCCGTTACGAAATCGTCGGGGTTGAAGTCAACTTTCGGTGCACGGAACACCTTATAAGTATTGGTCTCCATGTCGTAGCTGTAAGTAGTGCCCGGAATGGTGAACGAGTTAAAGCTGAAGAAACACTCTTTGTCGTCTTTGTCGCCACTAAAGCCCACCGAGCCGATAGAAGGTAGTTCAATCTCCTGAATCTCTTTCCCCTCAAGCGAGTACACATAAGCATAATTCGCCACATCTTTGTCGTAGGTCAGGAAAAGTTTTCCGCCGATGACACCCGCATTCGACAATACATTTTCGGTTTCGGGCACTAGCATTTGCCACTCTTTCAAGGCAGGTTTGGCGATGTCGGTTACCATCAGGCAATTGTTGGGTGCGTCGAAGTTGGTATAGAGATAAATCTTACCGTTCATCACCTCCAACGGCGTATAGTTATACTCCATATCGGTAGCCATGGCTACAAACGGAGCGTTCGGCTTACGCAAATCTTTCATATAAAGCGCATTGCCTCGTCCGGCACCACTTTCGTAGAGGAACATCACCGTCTCGTCTTCGCTCACACTCGTCGAATAGAAACGCTGGGGGTACAAGGGGTTTTGATACGTCAGCTTGTCGTCACTCTGCGGTGTACCCAGTTTGTGGTAATAGATTTTGTGGTTCTCATTGACGTTAGAGAACTCTTTACCTTTCGTCGGAGCATCGTAGGCACTGTAATAAAAGCCGTCTCCCTGCCAGCTTGCATCCGTGAACTTAGCCCACAAGATGTGGTCGTCCAACAGTTTGCCCGTAGCCACATCCATTACATAGATTTCGCGCCAGTCCGAACCGCTGCGCGAAATGGTGTAAGCCAGATACTTGCCGTTGTTTGAAAACGAGATGCCCGACAATGCCACCGTACCGTCGTCCGACAGTTTATTAGGGTCGAGAAACAGACGCGGTTCGCCGTCCAAAGCATCCTGCACATAGAGCACGCTTTGGTTTTGAAGGCCATCGTTTTTGTAGAAATAGTACTTGCCGTGTTTCTTGAACGGCGTACCAATCTTTTCGTAGTCCGCCAACTTGGTCAGTCTCTCCAGCAAAGCTTTGCGGAAAGGAATCTTGGCAAGATATTCGTTAGTCACTTGATTTTCCGCCTCTACCCACGCAGCGGTAGCGGCAGAAGTATCGTTTTCAAGCCAACGATAGGGATCGGCGACACGTTCACCGAAGTAGACATCAACAGTATCCACTCTGGCTGTTAGCGGATACGTCAGCTTTTGTTTTTGTTGCGCGCACGACATCATCATTGCACAAATAAGGGTAAATAATAGTTCTTTTTTCATACGTAATATAGATTTTGTGCACAAATGTAGGGAAATTACCGAATGGATTATCGTAACTTTGTGAAGTTTTTTAAAATATTCCTACCATGGTAACCAAACCCAATCTCAATCAGCTCTACTTTAAAGACACACAGTTTGCCAGCCTTATGACACGACGTATCTTTAACGTGCTGCTGATAGCCAATCCCTACGACGCTTTCATGCTGGAAGACGACGGTCGTATCGAAGAGAAGATTTTCAATGAATACACCTCGTTATCACTGCGTTATCCGCCTCGTTTTACGCTGGTATCTACCGAAGAAGAGGCACTGGAGCAACTCTCTTCCGTGCCGTTCGAGCTTATCATCTGTATGCCCGGCACGGGCGACAACGAAACGTTCGACGTAGGACGTCACATCAAAAGTCTGTACGAAAACATCCCTATCGTCATACTCACCCCTTTCAGTCACGGCATCACCCGACGCATTGTCAACGAAGACCTCAGCGCCTTTGAGTACGTGTTTTGCTGGCTGGGAAACACCGACTTACTGGTCTCCATCATCAAACTGATAGAAGACAAGATGAACCTTGAGCACGACATCGACGAAGTAGGACTTCAGCTTATCCTGCTCGTTGAAGACGGCATACGCTTCTATTCGTCGGTGCTGCCTAACCTCTATAAATTTGTGCTGAAGCAGAGTCAGGAGTTCTCTACCGAAGCACTGAATGCCCACCAACGCACCCTACGCATGCGCGGACGCCCCAAGATAGTGCTGGCACGCCGATTGGACGAAGCCATGGATATTTACGAACGTTACGAAAACAATGTGCTGGGAGTGATTACCGACGTGCGTTTCCCGCTTGTGGAACGTGGAGAGAAAGACCCCTTGGCAGGCATCAAACTCTGTGCCGCCATTCGCGAGAAAGACCCGTTTGTACCTATCATCATCCAATCGTCTGAAACCGAAAACGCCGGCTATGCCGATATATACAGCGCGGCGTTTATCGACAAGAACTCCAAGAAAATGGATGTAGACCTGCGGCGTGCCGTTTCGGATAACTTCGGTTTTGGCGACTTCATCTTCCGTAACCCCCAAACCATGGAAGAGATTGCCCGAGTACGCAACCTCAAAGAGTTGCAAAACATCATCTTTGCGGTACCGGCAGAATCGTTTCTCTACCACATCAGCCGCAACCACATCAGCCGGTGGCTCTACTCGCGCGCCATGTTCCCGGTGGCGGAGTTTCTGAAACGCATCACATGGAACAGCCTACAAGACATCGACGCCCATCGTGAAATCATCTTCGAAGCCATTGTGAAATACCGCAAGATGAAGAATCAGGGGGTGGTCGCCATTTTTAAACGCGACCGATTCGACCGTTATTCCAACTTTGCCCGCATCGGCGAAGGTTCGCTGGGCGGCAAAGGACGCGGACTTGCCTTTATCGACCACATGGTGAAGCATCATCCGGACTTTGAAGAGTTCGAAAAGGCGAGCGTTGCCATTCCAAAGTCAGTGGTGCTGTGTACCGATATCTTCGACGAATTTATGGAGACCAACAATCTCTATCAGGTGGCATTGTCGGATGCCGACGACGAAACCATTCTGCGCTACTTCCTTCAGGCACGCCTACCCGACAACTTAGTGGAGGACTTTTTCACCTTCTTCGAAGTGGTGCAGTCGCCTATCGCCGTACGTTCGTCGTCGTTGCTCGAAGATTCTCACTACCAACCCTTTGCCGGCATATACAACACCTACATGATTCCTTATCTGGACGATAAGTACGAAATGCTGCGCATGCTCAGCGACGCCATTAAGGGCGTGTATGCATCGGTGTACTTCCGCGATAGCAAAGCCTACATGCAAGCAACCAGCAATGTGATAGATCAAGAAAAAATGGCGGTCATCTTACAAGAGGTGGTAGGCAACCAATACGGCGAACGCTACTATCCCGGCATATCGGGCGTAGCGAACTCGCTGAACTACTATCCGCTGGGCGACGAAAAAGCCGAAGAGGGCATTGCCAACGTAGCATTGGGATTGGGTAAGTATATCGTTGACGGCGGCATGACACTGCGCTTTTCGCCTTCGCATCCCTGTCATGTACTGCAAACCAGTGAAATAGAACTTGCACTCAAAGAGACACAAACCCGCTTCTATGCATTGGACATGCGCAACGCAGGACATAATTTCTCCATTGACGACGGATTCAATCTGCTTAAACTGAGCGTAAAAGAGGCGGAGAAAGACGGTGCGCTGACCTACATCGCATCTACCTACAATCCCTACGACCAGACGCTGCGCGACGGCATCTATCCCGAGGGACGCAAAGTGATTACGTTTGCCAACATCCTAAAACACGATGTCTTTCCACTGGCACGTATCTTGCAAATGGTATTGAAGTATAGCGAACAGGAAATGCGACGCCCCGTGGAGATAGAGTTTGCCGTCAACCTCAGTCGCGACAAAGAGCAGAACGGTACTTTTTATCTGTTACAGATACGTCCCGTAGTCGACAGCAGTCACATGCTTGGCGAAGACCTCAAGAGTATTTCCGACGAACAGGTATTGTTGCGTAGCGACAATTCACTGGGACATGGTATAATAGACGACATCTACGACGTAGTGTACGTCAAGACCACCGACTATCGGCCGGCAAACAATCCTAAGATTGCCGAAGAGATTGCCGCCTTAAACCGCCGCTTTCTGGATACGAACACCAATTATATATTAATAGGTCCCGGACGGTGGGGAAGCAGCGACTCAGCATTGGGCATACCCGTGAAGTGGGCAAACATCAGTGCGGCACGTGTGATAGTAGAGGCAGGTCTCACCAACTATCGGGTCGACCCCAGCCAAGGCACACACTTCTTCCAGAACCTCACTTCGTTTGAAGTGGGCTACTTCACTATCAACGACTTCACAGGCGACGGCGTGTACAACCGAGCCGTACTGGATGCGCAACCTGCCGTTGACGAAACAAGCTACTTGCGACACGTGCACTTTGAATCGCCGCTCGTCGTTAAAATGGACGGAAAGAAAAAGCAGGGAGTGGTGATGCTGTAATTCGACAGAAAAAAAACAATGAATTGTCGACCGGAAAACAATGAATTGTCGACGAAAAAACAATGAATTGTCGGCGAGAAAACAATGAATTAAAAAAAGAAAAGCTCTTCCGCCGGCATGCAACCGTTGTAAAACGGTTACAGCACGGCGAAAGAGCTGAATTATAAAGAGCTGTTTTGAGTTTATAGCTATTACGCCAGCGGTGTCTGTTCCAACGTTGCCACCAAGAAGTCGTAGAACTTCTGTACCGACGGAATGTAAGCACGTTCGTCGGGCGAGTGAGGTGAGCGCAGTGTGGGACCGAACGAAATCATATCCAGTCCGGGATAGCTGGCGCCGATGATGCCGCACTCCAATCCCGCATGAATCACTTTCACCAGCGGTTCGTTACCGAACTGTTGTTGGTACGATTGCTTCATTGCGGCAAGGATAGGCGAGTTTACATTGGGTTGCCAGCCGGAGTAAGCACCGCTCAACTCCACCTTCATGCCTGCCATGGAGAAGCAAGCGGTAAGGCTATCCGCCAAAAAGTCCTTCATGGTGTCGCACGAGCTGCGAGCCAAGATGCGTACTTCGGCTTTGCCGTCGCCAATGATTACGATAGCCAAGTTGGACGAGGTCTCTACCGTATCGGGCACCGTGGGTATCATGCGCATCACGCCGTTCTGGCAAGCCATCAGCGCATCAATCATATTATCTTGAATCTCTGCCGGAACCATTGTTTTGGGCAGGTCTACCGCTTCCATATCGAGTGTAATGCCGCTCTCTATGGTTGCATATTCGTCGCCGATTTGCAGTTCGTAGTCGGTAATGTAACCTTCGAGTTCTTCTACTTCTTCGGGGTCGAGCAACAACACGGCACTTGCTTCGCGGGGAATCGCATTACGCATGTTTCCACCTTGGAAGCTTGCCAGCCGGGCATCAAATTCAATCAAGATATCGTGTATCACGCGTGCCAACAGTTTATTGGCATTGCCGCGTCCTTCGTTGATTTCCAAGCCCGAGTGTCCGCCGCGCAATCCTTTCAGAGTAAGTTTGCGGGCTACGTAGCCTTCGGGAACCTCCTCGTCTTTGTATTCGAGTGTAGCCGTCAGGTCGACACCACCGGCACAGCCGATGTAGAGTTCACCTTCGTCTTCGGAGTCAAGATTCAACAGAATCTGTCCGTCCAACGTACAGGGATTCAATCCGAAAGCACCATACATACCCGTCTCTTCGTCAACGGTAATCAAGGCTTCCAGCGTTCCGTGCTTCAACGTTTTATCTTCGAGTACTGCCATAATTGCCGCAACCCCCAGTCCGTTGTCGGCACCCAGCGTAGTACCTTTGGCTTTGAGCCAATCACCATCCACATAAGTTTCAATAGGGTCTTTGGTAAAATCGTGTACAGTATCGTTGTTTTTCTGCGGCACCATATCCATGTGTGCTTGCAGAATCACTCCTTTACGGTTTTCCATTCCCGGTGTGGCAGGTTTGCGTATGATAACGTTGCCCACTTCGTCCACCAGCGACTCCAATCCCAGCTCTTCGCCAAAGGCGATCAGGAAGGCGGTAACCTTTTCCATATAGCCCGACGGACGCGGAATTTGAGTTAATTCATAAAAATGCTTCCACACATTGTGCGGAGCCAATTGTAACATAGTACTCATAGTATAAAAATTTACGTAAGTTATAACCTAATCCAAAGAGCCGACGATGTCTACATACTCAGCTTCACCTTGCACCACAAACAAAATTTCTTCGGCATCGTATTCACCCATATTGTTTTTACGTGCATCTTTGAGAATGTAGTCCACGATGTTGCCCAAGTCTATTTCGATATAGCCTTCTTCATCGGGTTCGGCATCATCCAGCACGCCGGTTTCGGTATAATACTCGCTTATCAAATCGAGAAAGTAGTAGAGTTCGTCGTCGGAGAATTTCTCCTTCAACTCTTGAGGCAAATAGTTTTTGATGTACTCGATAGTCTTTTCCGTATCGATGGCATCGTTTAGGAAATCGTCTTCTTGTGTCATAACGTTTAATATTTGTTCTTACAATAATGCTTCTATTTTCTCAGCAAATGCAGTTTTGGGTGCAGAGCCTACATGTTTGTCGACCAGCTCACCGTTTTTAAAGAACAACACCGTAGGTATGTTGCGAATGCCGAATCGTGCTGCTACTTCATCGTTGTCGTCCACATCGCACTTGCCTATGATAACTTTACCGTCGTATTCGCCGGCCAATTCTTCAATAATAGGAGCAACCATTTTGCAAGGACCGCACCACGGTGCCCAAAAATCTATCACTAAAGGTTTCCCTTCCGAAAGTAACTCTTCGAAGTTACTGTTTGTAATTTCTAATGCCATTTTTTCTATATTTAAAGGTCAATAATAAAATCTTCGCGCGGACAAAGATACACTTAATTAATAAAGAACTCCAGTTCGGGCTGTTCTTTTAAGAAAGAGATAAGTTCGCGTCCCACCGAAAGTTTCACCGGGCGTGACTGCAAGTGTACGGTAGCGCCGGTGTCGGGATCGGTTATCTTAAAGAACAGGTTGACATTGCCGGGCGACTCTTTGGTGAGTGCCGACAGTTCGGCAATCAGTGTCGAATCTACCGCCGTGAGCGGTAGTTCTATGGTTAGCTTCTTTATTAACTGGTCTTTAATGTCGGGCAACAATTGGATGGAGTTGATACGTATCTCCAGTCCTTCGCCCCATTGCCGGGGTTGACAGCGTGCCGTGAAGTAGAGAAACATACGTTCGCTGAGGTAACCCCGATAGTTCACCCAATCGTTCCCGAAGAAAGGTATCTCCGCCGAACCCGAATAATCTTCTATTTTGGCAATGCCATAAGGTTGTCCTTTCTTGGTTGTGCCGGTACGTACGGAGGTAACGATGCCGCCCATGGTAATTTCGCGTTCCACCAGCGAATCTTTGTCCTCCAGTTCCGCCATGTGGGTGTTGCATACATTTTCGAGCACCACGGCATATTCGTCCAAGGGGTGAGCGGAAAGATAAATACCCACCAGTTCGCGCTCTTTGTTCAACCGTTCCAGATCGTTCCAGCTTACCAGCGGGGGTATTTCGGGGGTAGCAATCTCTACGGCATTGTCGTCGCCGAACAGCGAATTGGCGGCTGTCATTCGGTCAGCCTGATACCGTGCCCCATAGCGCAGCAGCGTTTCCAGAAAAGGTTCGCCTTTAGTGGTCAGTGCAAAATACTGTTCGCGTTTCAACTCGGGGAAGTTGTCGAAACCTCCCGCCAGTGCCAAACTCTCAAAGCTCTTTTTATTGCATGCCGAGAGATTGACACGCTGCACAAAGTCAAAGACACCTTTGTATTCGCCGTTTTTCTTTCGCTCTTCGATGATGCTCAGCACGGCATTTTCGCCCACATTTTTCACGGCACCCATGCCGAAGCGGATGTTCCCTTCACTGTTGACGGTAAACTTCAGGTTACTTTCGTTCACATCGGGACCCAGCACTTTGATGCCCATTGCCTTGCACTCGTCCATAAACTTGGTGATGTCGGTAATGTTGGAAAGGTTTCGGCTGAGTACCGCCGCCATATATTCCGACGGGTAGTTGGCTTTCAGATAGGCGGTTTGATAGGCTACCCACGAATAGCAGGTGGCATGCGACTTGTTGAAAGCGTACGAAGCGAACTTCTCCCAATCTCCCCAGATTTTCTCCAGTATTTTGGGGTCGTGTCCGTTTTTCTTGCCTCCTTCGATGAACTTCGGCTTCATGTGGTCCAGCTTGTCGCGCAGCTTCTTACCCATTGCTTTGCGCAACGCATCCGACTCACCCCGGGTGAAATCCGCCAACAAACGCGACAGCAACATCACCTGTTCTTGATACACGGTAATGCCATAAGTGTCCTTGAGGTATTTCTCCATGACGGGAATATCGTACTCAATGGGTTTGCGTCCGTGCTTGCGGTCAATGAAGTCCGGTATGTAGTCCATAGGTCCCGGACGATAGAGCGCATTCATGGCTATCAAGTCTTCGAAGGTAGAAGGTTGCAATTCGCGCAGATACTTCTGCATACCCGCCGACTCAAACTGGAACGTACCTACCGTGCGTCCGTCGCTATATAATTTATAGGTGGCGGGGTCGTTAATATCTATGGTGTCAATATCGAGTGTGATGCCTTTGGACAAGCGGATATTCTCGACCGCTTCCTTGATGATGGAGAGTGTTTTCAGTCCGAGGAAGTCCATTTTTATCAGTCCGGTTTCTTCGATTACCGAGCCTTCGTACTGGGTTACCAGCAGTTTCTCACCGGTATCTTTGTCTTCCGCCGTGCTCACCGGTACCCAGTCGGTAATATCATCGCGACAGATAATCGTACCGCACGCATGCACACCCGTACCGCGTACATTGCCTTCGAGCATTTTAGCATACTTCAACGTATCGCGTACCAGCGGGTCGGGCGACAATTCGGCAGCTTTCAGTTCGGATACATAGCTGATGGCATTTTGCAGATTGACTTTCTTGTCGGGTATGCGGTCGGGTACCAATTTTGTCAGACGATCGGATTCCGACAGCGGCAGTTTCTGTACACGCGCCACATCCTTAATCGCCATTTTGGCAGCCATGGTACCATAGGTAATGATGTGCGCCACTTTAGCCTGTCCGTACTTCTCGGTAACCCAACGAAGCACATCGCCACGTCCGTCGTCGTCGAAGTCCACATCAATATCGGGCAAAGAGATACGGTCGGGATTCAGAAAACGTTCGAACAGCAAGTCGTATTTAATAGGGTCGATGCGGGTAATACCCAGACAATACGCCACTGCCGAGCCGGCAGCCGAACCGCGTCCCGGTCCTACCGAAACGCCCAACTGCGTACGTCCCACGTTTATAAAGTCTTGCACTATCAGGAAGTAGCCGGGGAAACCCATCGTCTTCATGATGTAGAGTTCGAAGTTCAAGCGTTCGGTCACCTCGTCGGACAAAGGGGAACCGTACACTTTTTCGGCTCCTTCGAAAGCCAGCTTTGCCAGATAGTCGCCTTCGAGCTTAATGCGGTAAAGCTTGTCGTAACCTCCCAAGTTTTTAATCTTCTTGTGGGCTTCTTCTTCGCTCAGCACCACGTTGCCGTTTTCGTCGCGGGTAAACTCGTCGAACAGCTCTTTCTCGCTATATTTCTTTCGGTATCCCTCTTCGGTGCCGAACTCTTCGGGAATGGCAAAGGTGGGCATGATGGGGTCGTGGTCGATGGAATAGACTTCCACCTTATCGAGCACCTCCATGGTGTTCGCCAATACTTCGGGCAGATCGGCAAAGAGTTCGTTCATCTCCGCGGTAGTCTTCATCCACTCTTGCTTGGTATAAAGCATACGGTTGGGGTCATCGAGGTCTTTGCCGGTACTCAAGCAAATCAGGCGGTCGTGTGCTTCGGCATTCTCTTCGTTCACAAAGTGCACGTCGTTGCTGCATATCACTTTGACATCGTACTTTTTGCCGTATTCCAGCAACTGTGCGTTTACGCGTTGTTGCAACGGATAGGTTTCGTGATTGGCACGTGTTACGGTAGCCTTGTGACGTTGCAACTCCAAGTAGAAGTCGTCGCCAAAAAGATTTTTAAACCATTGTACCGCCTCTTCCGCCTCTTGATATTGTTCTTGAGCAATCTTGCGGGGAATTTCACCGCCCAGACATGCCGAACAAACAATCAGCCCTTCGTGGTATTTCTCCAGTTCACTTTTGTCGGTACGGGGACGCATGTAGTGTCCTTCTGTCCACGCGTGCGAAACCAATTTTATCAGATTGTGGTAGCCTTTGAGATTCTTTGCCAATACAATAAGATGCCATCCGCTTTGGTCGGGCTTCCCCTCTCTTTTATCCATGGAACGGCGTGCCACGTACATTTCGCAACCGATGATAGGTTTGAAAACCGTACTGCCGGCTTCTTTATTCTTTTTCGCTACATAATTGATGAATTCTTTGATACCAAACATATTGCCGTGATCGGTAACGGCGATACCCTTCATTCCGTCTGCCATGGCTTTATCTACCAATGCCTTGATACTCGCCTGACCGTCGAGCAATGAATATTGGGTGTGAACGTGCAAATGAACAAAGTCCTGCATATGATCGTTTCCTTTTCTTTTTTAATTGAGTGCATAAAAGTACGTCGTCTATCAGATTTCACAAAAAGTTTTCTCTAAAAAGTTGTCAACAGCTACAATTCTCACAAGTTTGCTTGCTTGATTTTTAAAATAAGCCTACTTTTGCGGATAATTTCACTTTCTAATTATAAAAGTTATAAAACGAGTTACATGGGCCGACTAAAAAAGCTGAAGAAAATACGTATTCACCGAGAAGGAACCACCACATTGGCAGTCAGCCTGCTGCTATTATTGATTATGAATGCCTTTATTTATGGAGGCATCACTTATAAGATTCCCTTTTATATATTTGCCATACTCAGCATAGCTCTCTACTCTCTGCTGGTAAACTTCTTCCGTTGCCCTATCCGGCTTTTCGGCGAAGAAGATACCGAAAAGATTGTGGTTGCTCCTGCCGACGGAAAGATTGTGGTCATCGAAGAGGTAGACGAAAACGAATATTTTCACGACCGCCGACTGATGATTTCTATCTTTATGAGCATCACCAACGTGCATGCCAACTGGTATCCCGTAGACGGCACCATAAAAAAAGTGGCGCATCAAAACGGGAAGTTCATGAAAGCATGGCTTCCCAAAGCGAGCACGGAGAACGAGCGTTCCATGATTGTGATTGAAACTCCCGAAGGCGTAGAAGTAATGGCACGCCAGATAGCCGGTGCCATGGCGCGCCGCATCGTTACCTATTCCGAAGTTGGCGAAGAGTGCTACATCGATGAGCACATGGGCTTTATCAAGTTCGGTTCGCGCGTAGACGTTTACTTGCCCTTGGGTACGAAAGTACTGGTTGAGATGGGGCAGACGACCACAGGCAATCAAACCGTGATTGCCAAATTAAAATAAGATAGATGATTCGCATAACACATTACATTCCCAACACACTTACCTGCCTAAACCTCTTTTCGGGGTGTGTGGCATCTGTAATGGCTTTCCAAGCCGACTATCGGGGAGCTTTCCTCTTTATCATTATCAGCGCCGTCTTCGATTTCCTCGACGGCATGGCAGCACGACTGCTTAAAGCCTACTCACCGATAGGCAAAGATCTGGATTCGCTTGCCGACGATGTCAGTTTCGGATTGGCTCCTTCGGTAATTGTCTTTTCGCTGTTGCGTGGCATGGACTATCCGTCCTACTTGTCGGGCGTAGCATCGTTTATCCCCTATTTGGCTTTTATCATAGCGGTATTTTCGGCATTGCGTTTGGCAAGGTTCAACAACGACAATCGTCAGACACACTCCTTCATCGGCTTGCCTGTACCTGCCAATGCACTGTTTTGGGCATCGCTCGTGACAGGAATCCATAGCTGCTCCCAAATCAACACGCCGCATACACCTTATATTATAGTGCTGCTGATAGGACTCTTTTCGTGGCTGCTTGTTTCCAACATCCCCATGTTTTCGCTCAAGTTTAAGAACTTATCGTGGAAAGACAATAAGGTGAGCTTCATCTTCTTGTTGGTCTGCATCCCCTTGTTGTGGATATTTGGCATACTGAGCTTTGCCATTATCATTGTGTGGTATATCTTGCTTTCATTATTCACCTCCAAAAGAGAGTAGCGTATGTTAGGTTTTTTAGGTATGCTGGCGGTTCTGTTTTTTATTGTGGTCTTTATCGGGTTAAGCCTCATAGGGAGTATCTTCCGTGCGCTTTTCGGATGGGGAGGTCGCAATCGATCCACGGGTAATGCTTCCACAGGCAGGACGTATGATGATGCGTCACAAACCTCCAAGTCGGCAGGCAATTCCGGCAAGCCGAAGATATTTACCTCCGAAGAGGGCGAATATGTGGAATTTGAAGAGATAGAAGAAGAGAAAGAAGAGCGATAACGTCGCACTACCTTCGTTTGGCGGCAAAAAACGTTTTCATCAGTTCGGCACATTCGTCCGCCATTACCCCATTTACCACCACTGTTTTAGGATGCAACGCCTGAGGTGCATAGCGTTGATAGCCCCGTTTTTCGTCCGCAGCACCGAACACCAACCGCCCTGTTTGTGCCCAAGCAATGGCGCCCGCACACATCACACACGGTTCTACGGTAACATAGAGTGTGCACTCGTTCAAATACTTACCACCCAATGCTGCGGCAGCAGCCGTAATAACCTGCATCTCGGCATGTGCCGTTACATCCGTCAATGTTTCCGTAAGATTGTGTGCACGGGCTATGATACGTTCTTTGCATACCACCACGGCACCCACCGGTACTTCGCCGCGGCGGGCGGCTTGTTCGGCTTCGGCAAGTGCCTGTTTCATATAATAATTGTCGTCCATAAGGGAGAAAGGGGTTATCGTCGCATGTCATGCTCGCAGAAGAGCATGGGGTAATCTTCTTCGATGTGTCGATGGATTACCGTAAGAACTGTCTCGCGCAACCAGCGCGACTTGTTGGTTATCTTATACTTCTCCAGATAACGATCCACGATGCGCATTTCGTCGTCACTCAACAGACATACCATGCGCTGCCGACGTTTTACATCTTCTAAGGTCCTTATCGGTTTTTTGCTTTTCCGCTTCATATTGGCGACAAAATTACACAAATCTCCGTAAGATTGCGTAAAATAACCCGCGACATTTTTTGTTCACATGCTTTTTACTACATTTGCAGACATATTTTGATTAAAACCATAATATTATGAGCATAAATAGTATGAATCAACAGGCAGAAATCTATTTTGCCGGCGGATGTTTTTGGGGAACCGAACATTTCATGAAACTCATCAAAGGAGTGGAAAGTACGCAAGTGGGGTATGCCAACAGCATCGTAGCAAACCCGTCTTACGAAGAGGTCTGTACCGGCAATACGCACGCTGCCGAAACCGTCAAGGTGGTGTACAACCCCTCGGAAGTACACTTGAGTCAGCTTATCGAACTCTTTTTCCGTACTATCGACCCTACCACTTTAAACCGGCAAGGGGGCGACATCGGCACACAATACCGCACTGGTATCTACTATATGAACGAGGGATTGATGCCTATCATCGACAACGAGATAGCAAAACTTGCCGCCAAATACACCAGTCCCATTGTGGTAGAGGTGATGCCGCTGGAGAACTTCTTCCCCGCCGAAGCGTATCATCAACACTATTTGGACAAAAATCCCGGCGGATATTGCCACATCGACCCCGAACTATTTAGACTGGCTAAGCAAACCAACCGATAAACAACAAACAATCCATAACCTTTTAAATACACTGATTATGAATGAATACGGATTAACCATAATTCAAGTAGAAGAGACCGATTCCACCAATCGTTATCTTACGCAATTATGTCAAGAACAAGAGGTACCCCCATTTACCATCGTACAGGCGAACAAGCAAACTCAAGGAAAGGGACAACGCGGCACCAGTTGGGAGTCCGAACCCGGTAAGAATCTAACGTTCAGCTTTGTACTGTATCCGAGCTTTATCCCCGTCGCTCACTCTTTTTTGTTGTCGCAAATAGTGGCTCTTTCCATTAAAGAGATTATGGCACTGTTTGCCGACGACTTCTCCATAAAATGGTCGAACGACATCTACTGGCGCGACCGAAAGATTTGCGGCATACTGATAGAAAATATCCTATCGGGCAACAGCATCGACCGCTGCATCTGCGGCATAGGCCTCAACGTCAATCAGGAGGAATTTCTAAGCGATGCCCCCAACCCCATATCGCTCAAGCAGATTACCGGTAAAGAGCACGATCTGGAAAAAATACTCTCGGCTATTGTCATAAAATGTTTCTACTATTATACCGAGCTGGCTCTGAAGAAAGAGAGCTTTCCTGCCGAACTTAATCGTCTCTACAACGAATCGCTCTACCGCAACGAAGGCATCCATCCTTTTAAAGATGCCGAAGGCGAGTTCGATGCACGCATCGTTCGCGTTCTCCCCGAAGGCAAGCTCTTGCTGGAAGATACCGAAGGCAAGGAACGTAGCTACTGGTTTAAAGAAGTAAACTTCTGCATATAAAGAAATCCGACCGTTTATCTATTTGTAGGTTACCTAAATATGACATTGAGGCGATATGCTTGTCGATAGAGGATATGTGAGAACTATCTTCTTAATTCCTCTTCCAGAAGTCGGGAGTAAACAGCAGCAGCACCGTAAAGAGTTCAAGACGCCCCAACAACATCAGGAACGACAACATCCACTTGGCAAGGTCAGGCAGAGCAGCCCACGAATAGGCAGGACCGCTTTCGCCTAAGCCGGGTCCCATATTGCTTATCGCAGAGATTACACATCCCACGCACTCCATAAACTCCAGTCCCATGCCCATCATGATAAGTATGCTCACAGCTATGACAAGCGCATAAATCATACAAAACGCCAACACGGTGGATTGCAGCGTAGGCGAAACTACCTGTTTGTTGATGCGTACAGGCAGCACGGCATTGGGGTGCAAGATGTGCTTAAATTCATTGCGCGCTACCTTGCTGAGTATCACCATACGAATACACTTCAAACCGCCGGTAGTACTTCCGGCACAAGCACCAATCAGCATAATAATGGTTATCAATCCCCACGTCACGGGTACCCACGTCATATAGTCTTCGGTAGCAAATCCGGTGGAGGTATGCAGCGATATCACTTGGAACAGCGCCTTGCGAAACGACTCTTCCACGCCGTACTGCTTTGTAAAATAGAGGATAACGGCTATCAGCAGCGTAAAGAACAACACCGAGCGTGCATACCACTTCAACTCATCGTCGTTGCGTATCTTCTTGAATTTACGCTGGGTAAAGAAGAGCAGCAGTGTAAAGTTGATACCCGACACGAACATAAACAACGCCACAACATACTCTATGTAGGGCGAATGATAGTAAGCAATGCTCGCCTGCTTGGTAGAAAAACCGCCCGTGCCGGTGGTGGCGAACGCATGGCATACACTGTCGAACCAGTCCATCCCGCCCAACATAAGCAATCCTATCAATATGGCGGTCATTCCGGCATAAATGCTCCATATCCACTTGGCGGTGACACCGATGCGCGGATGCACTTTGTCGTGCGTAGGTCCGCTTGCCTCGGCAGCAAACATCTGTAATCCGCTGACACCGAAGATAGGCAGTATGGCAATGGTAAACATTATAATTCCCAAGCCGCCTACCCACTGCGTCATGCTGCGCCAAAACAGGATGCCGTGCGGCAACGATTCTATATCATCTAATATGGTGGCACCCGTGCTGCTAAAGCCCGACATGGTTTCGAAGAAAGCGTCGGTTACGTTGGGAATGGCGC
Source organism: Mediterranea sp. (in: CFB group bacteria) (assembly GCA_031262385.1). GTDB lineage: Bacteria > Bacteroidota > Bacteroidia > Bacteroidales > Bacteroidaceae > Bacteroides. The sequence continues at coordinate 7,360 of JAISHU010000041.1, read as the reverse complement.
CGTTTATCAGAAACGGTAACATGCCAAATGCCGAGAAAGTAACCCACGCCAAACTCACCAGCACGTAGCCGTCGCGACGGGTAAGTTGCCGCTCGCCTTTCCTACCAAGAAAGGTCAAGGTAGCACCTGCTGCCACCGTAATTGCCGCCGACAGCAAGAAATCAACAAAGTCGTTCTCGCCATAATAAAACGACACCCCGGCGCAGACCAGCAGGAAGATAGTTTCGAGCAACAGCAAGACACCGATAATGCGCATTATGGATTTAAAGTGTATCACTGCTACACAAAGTATTTTTCGATTTTACGTATCATCATCGTGCTCAAACAGAATACCACCACATGGTCGCCTGCCTGTATGCGGGTATTACCCTCGACCACCAAACCTTCGCCTTGACGCACCAGTCCGCCGATAGTAACCCCTTTGGGAAACACAATGTCTTTCACCGGATGCTTGGTGATGCGTGCGCCCTCTTTCACCGTCAGTTCGGCAACGTCGGCATTGGCAAACGTAAGACTCTTGAGGTTGTTTACGTCGGCATCGAGCAACATCTGGTAGATATGGCTGGCGGTAATCATCTTCTTATTGATGACTGTGCCGATGTCGAGACTTTCCGCCATGCCGATGTAGTCGATGTTCTCTACCTCGGCTACGGTTTTCTCCACTCCCATGCGCTTGGCAGCCAAGCAGGCAAGGATGTTGGTTTCGGAGTTACCCGTTAAGGCAACAAACGCTTCGGTATTCTTCAGTCCCTCGTCGAGCAGCAAATCCATATCGCGTCCGTCGCCGTTGATTATCATCACGTCGTCGTCCAACAATTCCGTCAGGCGGTTGCAACGGGCAAGGTCGCTTTCGATAATCTTCACCTGCATATACTCGGGTACGTATTGTGCCGTACGCATGGCGATGCGGCTTCCGCCCATTATCATTACATTGCGTACATCGGCATAGTGTTCTTTGCCGGCAATCTTGCGAATATAGGGGATATACTTTTTGGTGGTGGTAAAGTAAACGATGTCGTGGAGTTTTATCACATCGTCGCCACGGGGAATAAGCGTTTCGCTGCCCCGCTTGATAGCGACCACGTGATAAGGACGGTCGGCTTCGACCAAACGTGCCAGCGGAATATTGAGTATCTCTGCTTTTTCGCGCATCTTGGCACCAATCAATATCAGCGCTCCGCCGCAAAATTCCCACCACTGTCGCACCCAGCTCATACGTACCGACGACACAATCTCTTTCGCCGCCAGCATTTCGGGGTAAATCAGCGAGTCGACGCCCAGTTGACGGAAGAACTCTTTATGTTTGGGAAGCAGATATTCGTAATTGTCAATGCGGGCTACGGTTTTCTGTGCGCCCAGATTGTGTGCCAACATACAAGCCGTCATGTTACGGCTTTCGTCGGGTGTAACGGCTATAAACAGATCGGCAGAACCCGCCCTAACCTCTTCCAATCCTTTGATGGAGGTAGGCGAACCTACTACCGTCATCAGGTCAAAGTTAGATCCGAGCGTGCTCAGTCGCTCTTCGTCATCATCCATTAAAATGATGTCTTGCCTTTCGCGCGACAGCAATTTCGCCAAGTGTGTGCCTACTGCGCCGGCACCGGCAATTACTATTTTCATAGAGTATGAAACACTTTGTCTTTCATTAATAGTGCGACAAAGATAAGCCTATTCCCGCTGTTTTGGTCGCTAAACAGTTAATTTATTGCTCGAAAGGTTAGGAATTATACAACCTTCTCTCCAGCAATCGCAACAAGTACTACAATTTTTTGAACTCATTTTTGGTAGTTTAACGTTTTAAATACATACATTTGCGGCGCAAAAGCAAGCATTTTGCAAATGCTCGTGAAACCATTTTTAATGAAACAAGAAGCTAACAATTACAATATCAAGAATCTAACCATATATAATATAACGAGAATCTAACCATTATTAAAAATCTATGAATTCAAAAAAGAAGAAGGCCGTTATTGCGGCCGCAGCGCTGTTAGCAACAGGTCTGCTGCAAGTTCCTTTGACAGCCTATGCCGAATCATCGGTACATCTGTCATCTGCAAGCATCTCCCAACAAACGAATCGAGTAAGAGGTACCGTAGTAGACGCCACAACCGGCGATCCTATCATTGGTGCTAACGTCATTGTAAAAGGTTCCGGAACCGGTACCATTACCAATATTGACGGTGAATTTACCCTCGAAGCTGCTACCGGCACTACTTTGGAAATATCCTATATCGGATATGTTACCCAAGAAGTGAGAGCCTCGGGTAGCGTTATGTCTATCCGCCTTAAAGAAGATGCTCAGGCTTTGAGCGAAGTAGTGGTAGTGGGCTACAGCACACAGCGTCGCGAAAGCCTTACCGGAGCATTGCAGACCTTGAAATCGGACGAACTGCTGAGCACTACTTCGGCGTCGGTCGAGAATCTGCTGTCGGGCAAAGCTCCCGGTGTCTACGTAGTACCCGGCGACGGTTCGCCCGACTCTAAAGGCAACGTCATCATCCGTGGTAACACCTCTATTAATGGTAATGCCGACCCGCTGTGGGTAGTCGACGGCGTCATTGTAGGTAGCCGTTCGAACAACAGCCTCAACCCTAACGACATTGAGACCATGACCATTCTAAAGGATGCCGCTTCGACCGCCATCTACGGTTCGCAGGGCGCCAACGGCGTAGTGGTAGTTACCACCAAACGTGCCAAGAGTGACAAGGTAGGTATCAACGCATCCGCCAAGTTCGGTGTCTCCACACTGACCAACGGCAAGCAGCAGATGATGAACGGTGCAGAGCTGTACGACTACTACAAGTCGTTTAGCAATGCCGAAGCCATCAGCTTCCCGCGCTGGAACGAACAGTTGCGCAACGACAACTTCGACTGGTGGAAGTTGGCGACCCACACCGGACTGGTACAAGATTACAACGTCTCTCTGACGGGTGGTAGCAACAACATGAAAACTTTCTTTTCTGTTGGCTACTACAACGAAGACGGAGCCATCCGCGGCTACGATTACAACCGCTACAACGCTCGCTTCCGTATGGAATACAAACTGTGGGACCGTCTTACCATCAAACCGATGCTGTCGGGTTCGCGCAAAGACATCCGCGACGCCTCGTACAGTGTAACAGCCATGTACTCTAATCTACCATGGGATTCGCCCTACATGCCCGACGGTACGCTTACACCACACCGCCCGTCTACGTGGGTTAACTCTGCATCGACCAACTACCTGCTCGACCTTTCTTACGGCAACTACGGCGAATCGCGCACTTACTCTTTCATGGGTAACTTCGACTTCGACGTGCGCATCACGGATTGGCTCACTTTCTCGTCGGTCAACAACTTTACCTACGACGGTTACAGCTACCACGGCTACACCGACCCACGCTCAAGCGGAGGCGAAAGTGTGAACGGTCGCGTTACCGAAAACAACTCGCGAACCGAACGCCGTTACACCAACCAACTGTTGCGCTACAACCAAGCATTCGGCAAACATGCCGTTAACGCCATCTTCGGTTACGAGTTCAGCGACTACGATTATAAGTACACCAATTCACAAGGTACCAGCATGATATCGGGCTTCGAATCACTGGACGTAACGGCTGTTCCCGAAGTAGCAAAAGGCTATACTAACACTTCGGCTATGCAGTCTATCATCTTCAACGCCAACTATGCCTACGACGATAAGTATCTGGCGCAAGTCAGCTTCCGTCGCGACGGTGCATCGAACTTCGGCGAGAATGCCAAGTATGGTAACTTCTTCTCGGTGTCGGGCGGCTGGCTTCTCAACAAAGAAAACTTCCTGTCGGATGCCAAGTGGCTGGATTTGTTGAAGGTGCGCGCCTCTTACGGCTCTACCGGTAACCGCCCCAGTTCGCTCTACCCGCATATGGACCTCTATTCGCTCACCGGCATTAAGTACAACGACAACTTCGGTGCGCTGATTAGCCAGATAGGAAACAAAGACCTGACATGGGAAAAGACCTATACGACAGGCATCGGCGTCGACTTCAACTTCCTGAAACGGTTCCGCCTGAGTCTGGACTATTACAACAAGTACACCAGCAACATCTTGCTGCAACAACCTGTTAGCGGTTTGACCGGCGTCACCAGCGTATGGAAAAACATCGGCGAGATGTCCAATCAAGGTATCGAACTCACCATCGGCGCCGACATCATTACGACCAGCGATTGGAATTGGTCGATAAGCGGCAACTTGGGCTACAACCAAAACGAAGTGAAGAAGCTCTATGCACAACGCAAAGCCGACGGCACGATGGAAGAGACACCCAAAATTCTACCGTCGTTCTACAACATTGCCGGTACGATGAGCCGCATCCTTACTCCCGGCGAAAGTGCTACCAGCTATTACGGACGCGAATGGGCAGGTGTAAACCCCGAAACAGGTGCACCGCAATGGTATAAGACCGATACCGATGGCAAACGGGTACTGACCGAAAACTATACGGAAGCCGACCAAGTGATATTGGGTGACTATTCACCGAAAGTGTTCGGCGGCTTCCAAACCGACCTGAGATGGAAACGTTTCGACCTGTCGGCACAGTTTGGTTACTCACTGGGTGGAAAAATCTATAACTACTCACGACAAGAATACGACTCCGACGGTACTTATACCGACCGCAATCAAATGAAGTTGAAGAAAGGTTGGACGCGCTGGGAGAAAGCAGGCGACATTGCCACACACCCCAAAGCAAGCTACAACAACCAGTCGAAAGCCAATCAAGTGTCGTCACGCTACATCGAAAGCGGCGACTACCTGAAACTGCGCACGCTCACTATCGGCTATAACTTCGACCTCTCGAAGCATAACATCCAAACACTGCGACTCTCGTTCACTGCCGAAAACCTTCTTACCTTAACAGGCTACTCGGGTGTTGACCCCGAAATTCCGACCAGTGGCGACAACCGTCTGGTATCGGGTACGGCAGGTCCCGGTGTACGTCCCACAGCACGGAAGTTTATGTTTGGCCTTAATTTCAGCTTCTAACCCATCAAATCACTCGCATTATGAAAAAGAATAAAGTATATATAATGGTGGCAGCCGCCATGCTAACCTTTACCGGCTGCGACATTGAACGTCTCCCCTCCAACTACATGGAGTCGGGACAGATAACAGACAATCCCATAGAGTATATCAACGAATTGCTCAATGGTACCTACTCGTACGCAAAGAACTGGTCGGACCCCATGCACCGATGCGGCGAATACGCCGGCGACAACATGATGATACGCGGCTCGTCTACCGATGCCTTCTACGAATTCATCAGCTACTCGCGCACACCCAACAACGGACGTTTGCAAACCTTCTGGGACAATAGCTATAAAATAATTGCCCAAAGCTCGAACATTATTAATATGGTGGGATTGGGCAAAAGTGCCGAATTAGACAGCAAACTGGGTGAATGCTTCTTCCTGCGCGGAATGATGTATTTCTACCTCTGCCGTGCTTACGGACGTCCTTACTATCAATCACCCGAAACCAACTTGGGTGTACCCATCGTCAACGGAACCCCCGACAATCTGGCGGGTGCTTACGAACTGCCCGACCGCGCAACGGTGAAAGATACCTACGAACAAGCTATTGCCGACCTGAAGCAAGCCGCAGACCTTATCAGCACCAATCGCGGACCAGACTACGCCTCGAAAGAAGCTGCTTGGGCACTCTTGTCGCGCATCTATTTATATATGAGTGGTTCGTGGGAGAATCCCAATGCAGAGTATGCAAAGTTGGCTATTGAATATGCCGACAAGGTCATCAGCTCGGGTCAGTACGAAATGCTCGGTCGCGAAGACTTTATGAAATACAACACCTTCAAACCCGAAAACAACAAAGAATCTATCTTTGTCATTAAGCGTATGCCCTCGGAATTTTCAGGCTACGACCACTACTACGGTATCGGTGGTATGTACTCCAACATCGGCGGAATGGGATGGGGCGAAATGTACGCCAGCGCCAAGTACATCGCTTTGCTGGACGAAACAGGACGCAACGACTGGTACAACAACAAAATCGTAGATGCACGCGCAGCCTTTATCGAACCGCAATATACGGCGGGTAACGATAAAACCTACTTCCGTTTTATCAAAAACGTATATAACGCCGACGGAGCACAGACCAACTACAACTATGTGCAAGCCGAAGCTACCATCAGCGGTAATACGGCATCTTGTAAAGAGACTATCGGCGACAAGGTCACTGAGTTTAACCTTACACCGGTAGATGTAGCACAAGGCATCTGGAGCATTAAATACTCCGACGGCAATACCTACACCGGCTACATGGACCACTTTATCACACTGAACCGTGTCTATCCGGAGTTCTACATTGTGAAGTGCTCACGCGAAGGCGAAGACTCTCAACTTCACTCGCCCGTCATCACCCGTTTGGCGGAAATGTACCTCAACAAGGCAGAAGCCGCAGCCAAGAGCGGTGATTACAGCACTGCGCAAACAGCACTCAACGTAGTACGCGAACGTTCACTGCCCGGCAAAGGTTACAGCGACCTGAATGCCGCAAACGCCGCCGAACGCATCGACAAAGAACGTACACTCGAACTGGCTTACCAAGCCGAACGCAGCTATGACGTCTATCGCAACGGTGATAAACTGACCCGCCATTTCCCCGGTCCTCACAACGCCATGGAAGAGGTTAACCCCACCGACTACCGCGTGGTGTACTACATCCCGCAAAATGCTATCAACTCTTATCCGGGCGGTAGCCAACTGACGCAAAATCCTACATCAAACTAATGACAAGTAGGAATTGATACATATATAATAAATGGTTAGAGGGTGTGCCGAAACGGCACACCCTCTTCTTTTTCACATATTATGACCCACTTTTTATACCATCTTAGAAGAGCACTCCCAGCGATATTTTAATGTTTTCGTTGAATGTGTTATCTTCATCATACTCCAAAGGGTCTTTGTTTATCTTCAGGAATCCCCGTTCGTAATTCACTCCCACAAGGAATATTTTATATTGTAAGTTTACGCCCAACGCCACACCCATGTCGAAGCGGTTGGTTGAGTCGTTGAAGAAATCGGTTGAAGGAATATCTACGGAAACATTGTGCGTATTGCCGCTTCCCTTCACTTTTCCGCCCAATCCATAACCTGCATAGATACCGGCAGCAGGATAAACACTGATATCGTCGTCCAAACGGAACTTGTAGATAAGTTGTACGGGTAACTGCAAGTAATGCGTGGTTGCCGCAATTTTGTAGTTCTCGTCGAAGTCACGCTCGCGTTCTTCACCTCCCATCATGGAGTAGTACAGTCCGGTTTCCAACCCGAAGTAGCTGCTGCTTACATATTGCAACATCACACCACCGTGGAAGCC
>JAISHU010000098.1 GCA_031262385.1 Mediterranea sp. (in: CFB group bacteria) | reverse complement strand
ATAACCGTTTCACAACTTGTTTGCCGTATTCTGCGCGTTGATTGTAGAGCACATCTTCTTTGATGCGCTTCCCGACATGCCAATTGGTGAGGCAGACTTCCGTATTCAGGTAAGTGGCTACCCGTGTGCGAGCCTTGTCTATGATTTGGCACACATCCGAATAAAGATGTTCTTCTTCGGATTGATGTTGTTGCATTTTATCTGTCATTGTTTTTCCTCCATTTTTACCATGTTTTTCCTTTACTATCCATTTAACTTATTCTCTTCCAGCAAATGAGAGAGTTCTTCTTCTACCTCTTCAATGGTTGGTAGTGCCGATTTCAATTCTTCAGGAATGGCTTTGCTCAATTGATAATCACTTACCCCAATAGGTTGATTATAGCCTGACAAAGCGTATTGAGACAAAGAATGATTAGTAGCAACTGCCAATGTTTTGCTGACATCTTCCATTTGGGCAGGAACCTCCTGCGCAAATATAACACACTCCGTATCACTGCTTTGTATTTGGGCAGGAGCCTCCTGCCCAAATTGGTATTCGCTTAAAGTATTGGTCAAAGAAAGGACTTTCGCTATTGTTGGATTATCTAATTCTTGGTCTGCTATGATTAATTGCTCAATTATTTCTATCGGATATAACTTAGCAAATTGACACATGTAAGTTAGGTTTCTTGGCGAATAGCCTTTCTTTTGCGGATGCAGTTTTCGTAACGCTTCCGAAGTTCGTTCAATGAACTTACTCCCCCAACCCAATCGAATTTGGTTATACAAGATGAAATTCCCTATCTTCCAATAGTGCAATAACATCTGAACATTGGCGGCAGAAATGAGCTTAACCTGCGCCTGTTCTATTTCCACGCTGATGGCATGGATGTATTTATCAAATTCTTTTCGCTCTATGTTTTTATCAAGTTTGTTCATGATATCTATAATTTATTTTATACAAAGGTATTGATTATCATCAAATATAGAATAGGAGTATATTCAAAAAAAGACGGAGTGCCATTTCCTAACGATGAATTGCTGTGGGCACATTATTCAGATGCACACACTGGTTTCTGCATAGAATATTGCATATTCATCATTTGATGCTCCTGAGACTGTTTGGATGTATCCTTGGTCAGCCGTCCAACTTTCTCCGCAAACTTATTCATCTCATCACAAATCTTGTTATCAGAGACGCATGCGTATATTTGAGTAATCACTAAAAATAGCATAATAGATGCTGCTTAATTTCAAACACACACTCATAAAAGACACCATCAACCCCCTTCGTATCATTCTGTCAAAACGTCAAACGAACCCTCGAAAAACGGGCTTATTTCGGACTAAGGTACGACTTCGTGACTTTCGCGCGAGTGTAGCGCGTTAAACTATGTAAAATACCCTACTTAATTCGCACACTTACAGAAATATATAAAGAAATTATGTCAAAAAACAAAAAGCGCGTTCAGCGCGAAAAAACAGCCTCAAAAAGAACTTTATGAAATTATCTTGCCGAGTTAGCGCGATAACTTGCCGGGATAACACAACAATCTGCCGAGATATACAGGCTAACTTGCCGAGATAATTTTCTAAGCCGGCAGTTGATTCGTTGTTTTTGCGTCGACAATTCGTTGTTTCCGTGCGGATGATTCGTTGTTTCTACGGAGTTGATTCGTTGTTTTCGCCGAGTTGGTTCGTTGAGAAGCGGGAGATAATGCATAGCGTGCGGTTTAAAGGCACGTTTTTCGCAAAGTACGGGTTAGTAAAAAAGAGGAAAAATAGGTCATAATGATACCAAAACAGGTAAAATGCTTTCTTTTGTGAATTCGAATACCTTCCGATACAGATACAAAAAAGCCCGCAAGATATTACTCTTACGGGCTTTATTTTTGCGGAGAGACAGGGATTCGAACCCCGGGAACCTTTCAGTTCAACGGTTTTCAAGACCGCCGCAATCGACCACTCTGCCACCTCTCCAAGGCTTCCTTTCGGGAAGGCTTTCCGTCGAAAGCGGTGCAAAGGTACAAACGTTTTTCAATTCTGCAAGCGCTAAGATGCTTTTTTAGGCGATAAGTATTACTTTTGCGCCATGATATATCCGCAGAATTTCGAACAAAAGATAGGCTTCGACCAAATCAGGCAGTTGCTCAATGGAAAGTGCCTCAGTACATTAGGCGAGGAAAGAGTAGCACAAATGACGTTCTCCGAACACTTCGACGAGGTGGACGAACGACTGAATCTCGTGACTGAATTTGTGCGCATCTTGCAGACGGAAGATAACTTCCCCGCACAGTTTTTCTTCGACGTGCGCCCTTCGCTGCACCGCATACGTGTGGAGGGCATGTATCTGGACGAACAGGAGTTGTTCGACTTGCGACGCTCACTGGAGACCATACGCGACATTGTACGCTTTCTACAACCTGCCGACGAGGAGGAAAGCATCCCCTACCCTTGTCTACAACGATTGGCGGGCGATGTACAGGCATTCCCGCAACTCATTCAAAAGATTAACAACATCTTGTCGCCTTACGGCAAAATCAAAGACAATGCATCGGCGAAGTTGGCACGTATTCGCCGCGAACTCGCCGATACGATGAACGGCATATCGCGCTCGCTGAACCGAATCTTACGCAATGCACAGTCCGAAGGTGTGGTGGACAAGGATGTGGCGCCTACCATGCGCGACGGACGATTGATGATACCGGTTGCTCCGGCACTGAAACGTAAGATTCGGGGTATCGTACACGACGAATCTGCCAGTGGAAAGACGGTGTTTATCGAACCTGCCGAAGTGGTGGAAGCCAACAACCGCATCCGCGAACTGGAAGGCGACGAACGACGCGAAATCATCCGCATCCTCACGGAGTTCAGCAACTTGCTGCGACCCTCCGTCCCCGATGTGCTGCGCTCGTACGAGTTTCTTGCCGAGATTGATTTCATTCGCGCTAAAAGTTTGCTGGCTTTGCAACAGTCCGCCGTCAAACCTGCCATGGAGAATGCGCAGATAGTGGACTGGCGCACGGCGGTGCATCCTCTGCTGCAAACTTCGCTGTCGCGACACGGCAAAAAGGTGGTGCCGCTGGACATGGAACTACACCCCGAACAGCGCATCCTTATCATCTCGGGGCCCAATGCGGGCGGTAAGTCGGTATGCCTCAAAACCGTCGGACTGCTGCAATATATGCTGCAATGCGGACTGCTCATTCCGGTGCACGAACGCAGTCACGCAGGCATCTTCGGCAGTATCTTTATAGACATTGGCGACGAACAGTCTATCGAAGACGACCTCAGTACCTACTCCTCGCACCTCACTAACATGAAGGTGATGATGAAAAGTTGCGACAACCGCAGTCTTATTCTGATTGATGAATTTGGCGGCGGCACCGAACCGCTTATCGGCGGTGCCATTGCCGAAGCGGTACTGAAACGACTGAACGACAAACTTACTTTTGCCATTATCACCACTCACTACCAAAACTTGAAGCACTTCGCCGATGCACACCCGGGTGTGGTAAACGGTGCCATGCTCTACGACCGCCACTTGATGCAGGCGCTTTTTCAACTTCAGATAGGCAACCCGGGCAGTTCGTTCGCCGTGGAGATAGCCCGTAAGATTGGTCTACCCGAAGAGGTGATTGCCGACGCGTCGTCTATCGTGGGAAGTGAATACATCAATGCCGACAAATATTTACAGGATATTGTACGCGACAAGCGTTACTGGGAAACCAAACGGCAGAACATCCGTCAACGTGAGAAGCAAATGGAAGAGACCATGGCACGCTACCAAACCGAAATGGAAGAGGTGCAACGCTCGCGCAAAGAGATTCTTCGTAAAGCCAAAGAGGAAGCCGAACAGTTGGTTAAGGAGGCAAATGCCCGCATAGAAAACACCATCCGAAGTATCAAAGAGTCGCAAGCAGAAAAGGAAAAGACGCGACAAGTACGACAGGAACTCGCCGATTTCACCGCTTCCATGGAGGCTCTTGCCAATCAAGAGAAGGAGAGTAAAATAGCCCGCCAGATGCAAAAGCTGCAAGAACGGCAGGAGCGGAAAAAAAACAAGAAGACGACGGATAAGTCCGAAGCCGACAAATCGCCGGCAAAGCCAAAGATTGTCCCCATTGCCGTGGGCGACCCGGTGAAGATAAAGGGACAAAGCACGGTGGGCAAAGTAATGGAAATCAACGGAAAGAGTGCTACGGTAGCTTTCGGCAGCATCAAAACGACCGTCAAATTAGAGCGTCTGGAACGCACGCAAGCACCCGCATCGCAAACCTCATTATCTACCAAAAGCACCTTTGTGAGCACGCAAACGCAAGACGACATCTACGAAAAGAAACTTCACTTTAAACAGGACATCGACGTGCGGGGTATGCGCGGCGACGAAGCTCTGCAAGCCGTTACCTATTTTATAGACGATGCTTTGCTGGTAGGCGCCGGCAGGGTGCGTATCTTACACGGCACCGGTACGGGCGCGCTTCGTACACTTATCCGCCAATATCTCTCCACTGTGCCCGGCATACGTCACTTTGCCGACGAACATGTGCAGTTCGGCGGTGCCGGAATCACCGTCGTAGACTTGTAATCTTGCAATCGCAGCAAATAAAAAACCCGCTCTTATTTTACTAAGAACGGGTTTTCATTTTATACCAAACGTGATTACCAGATAGCCACGCGTTTATCTACCGAAATAAACATCGGGTCTTTGTCCGTGATGTGGAAGGCATCATACCATGCACCTATCTGCGGCAGCGCACCGTTCACACGCCAACGTCCCAACGAATGTTCGTCCATGGTGGTGCGGCGAAGCACTTCGGCATCGCGGATATTGGCAGCCCACACACCGGCATAAGCCAAGAAGAAGCGCTGCTCGGGCGTGAAGCCGTCTTTGTCGGCAAGCGGAGTAGCCTTTGTAGCATTCTTAAAAGCTTGGAACGATACTTGCAAGCCACCGTAGTCGGCAATGTTTTCGCCCAAAGTAAGTTTGCCGTTGGCATGTACGCCGGGGGCAACTTCGATGTTGTCGAAGAAGTTCACCATTACCTGAGCACGTTCGTCGAAGTTCTTGGCATCGTCCGCCGTCCACCAATCCTTGAGGTTACCGTCTTTATCGTACTGACGTCCCTGATCGTCGAATCCGTGTGTCATTTCGTGACCGATAACCACACCAATGGCGCCATAATTAAAGGCATCGTCGGCATTCATATCGAAGAACGGATATTGCAGGATACCTGCGGGGAAGCAGATTTCGTTGGTGGTAGGATTGTAGTAGGCGTTGACCGTTTGCGGCGTCATCAGCCATTCGTCTTTGTCAACCGGTTTGCCCACCTTGTCCACCATTTCGCGATAGTCGCGTTCGTTGGCACGTATCATGTTGGCAAGATACGAATCGTTGTTTATTGCCAGCGTAGAGTAATCTTTCCACTTGTCGGGGTAGCCAATCTTTACGTGGAAGGTAGCCAATTTCTCCTTAGCCTTTTGCTTGGTGCTGTCGCCCATCCATGCAAGGTTGTCGATGCGTTGTCCCAAGGCGGTCTGAAGATTCTTCACCAAGTTAATCATGCGTTCTTTGGCAGCGGCGGGGAAATATTTCTCCACGTACATCTGTCCCACAGCTTCGCCCAGCGCACCTTCGACAGCCGACACGGCACGTTTCCAGCGCGGACGCAACTCGGTACGTCCCGTCATGGCTTTGCCGTAGAAGTTAAAGCTCTCTTCGGCAAAGGCATCGCTAAGGTAATTGGCGGCCGCACGTATGGCATTCCAGCGGAGGTAAGCAATATGGTCGGCAACCGGAAGTGTGGAGAGCAGTCGTCCCACCTCTTTAAAGAAGTCGGGCTGACCGATGTTAAGTTCGCCGATTTTGTCCAGACGTGCCGCAGCAAGATAAGCCGTCCAATTGAAGTCCGGCACCTCTTTCTCCCACTCTGCCAAGCTCTTCTTGTTGTAGTTGGCATAGGGGTCGCGCAAGTCTTCGCGTGAGCGTGCCGCCTCAGCCAGACTGTTTTCGATGCTCATCACCGCTTGCATTGCCTTCTGTGCATAAGCTTCGTCGTAACCCGCCAGTTGGAACATCGTCACAATGTGCATTTTGTACGCTTCGCGGATAGCCACTGTTTTTTCGTCTTGTTCCAAGTAGTAGTTGCGCTGTCCCATACCCAGTCCGCCTTGGTAGATTTGGGCGATGTTCATGTTGCTGTTCATATCGTCGGCACCCACGTACATGCTAAAGTAGGGGTTGGCACCTTGATACGCCATGAGCGCGATAACCTGCGGAATATCCTGTTCGCTTTTGATGCCGTCGAACTGAGCCAGCAGTTCCTTGAGCGGCGTCGCACCCTCTTGGTTCAGACGCACGCTGTCCATAGCCAGATTGTAGAGGTCGCCAATCTTTTGTGCGATGCTACCGTCGGCATGTTTGGCGGCTGCTGCCTCTTCGATGAGGTTGTGCAACTGCACGATGTTGTTTTCGGCAAGCATATCAAACGAGCCGTAGCGCGAATATTCGCCCGTAAGCGGGTGGTTCTTCATCCAACCTCCGCAGGCATATTGGTAGAAATCCGTCCCGGGAAGGGCGGTAGTGTCCAAGTTCGCCAGATTGATGCCGGCTGTTATTTCAGTCTGCTTTTTACCTGACGTGCATCCTGCCGTAGCAAGGCAGAGTGCTGCAAATGATACATACATAGCTAATCTCATCCTTTAAATATTTATTGAGTTATTTGTTCCAGTTCCGCCGATGCCTCTTCCCACGCCTCCATAGCCGCATCAAGTTGATGCTTCAGCTTGCCGTGCTGTTCGTAGAGGGCGGTGTCCGAAGCACCTTCGGGTGTAGCCATGCGAGCTTCGAGTATGGCAATCGCCGACTCGGTTTGTGTCACTTCGGCTTCGCAGTCGGCTACGCGACGTTCGAGCTTCTTCAATTTCTTGTTCCACTCTTTCTGTGCCTCGTAGGACATTTTATTTTCGTTCGTTTCAACCGTAGCAATCTTGGGTGCCGCATCGGTTGCCTTGGCGGGTTCGGTACGAATGCTCAGCACATCCAGATTTTCGATCTGTTTCTTCTGCAAAAATTCGTAGATACCACCTATATGCTCCTTAACCAAACCACCGCCGAACTCGTAAACCTTGGTAGCCAGTCCGTCGAGGAAATCGCGGTCGTGACTCACCAAGATGACCGTGCCGTCGAAGTCGCGGATAGCCTCTTTCAGCACATCTTTGGAACGCATATCAAGGTGATTGGTGGGTTCGTCGAGAATAAGGAAGTTCACCGGTTCGAGCAACAGTTTTATCATCGCCAAGCGGGTACGTTCACCGCCCGACAACACTTTTACCTTCTTATCGGAAGCTTCGCCGCCAAACATAAATGCGCCGAGAATGTTGCGTATCTGTGTACGAATATCGCCCACTGCCACACGGTCAATCGTATCGAACACCGTCAAGCTCTCATCGAGCAACTGTGCCTGATTCTGGGCAAAGTAGCCTATCTTGACGTTGTGACCCAACGTCAGTTTGCCGGTATAGTCGGTAAGTTCGCCCATGATACATTTCACCAACGTAGACTTACCCTCGCCGTTTTTACCCACGAATGCCACCTTCTCGCCCCGGTGAATGGTAAGGTTGACGTCGTGAAAGATGACATGGTCGCCGTAAGCTTTGGTCACATCCTCGCATATCACGGGGTAACTGCCGCTTCGGCCGGTGCAGACAAACTTCAATCGCAACGACGAGTTGTCTTCGTCGTCCACTTCGATGCGTTCAATCTTCTCCAACTGCTTGATGCGACTTTGCACCTGCACCGCCTTGGTAGCCTTGTAGCGAAATCGTTCGATAAACGCTTCGGTATCTTCTATCTGTTTCTGCTGATTTTCGTAAGCACGCAACTGCTGTTCGCGCCGCTCTTTGCGCAACTGCACGTAGTCGTCGTACTTCACCTTATAATCGTAAATACGTCCGCAAGTGATTTCGATGGTGCGCGTGGTGACATTGTTGAGAAAGGCGCGGTCGTGACTGACCAGCACCACGGCGTTGGCACGTGTAGAAAGGAAATTCTCCAACCACTGAATACTCTCTATGTCGAGGTGGTTGGTAGGCTCGTCGAGCAGTAACACGTCGGGACGGCGCAACAACAGTTTCGCCAGTTCGATGCGCATCCGCCATCCGCCCGAAAACTCACCGGTGGGACGGTCGAAATCGTTGCGATTAAAGCCCAGTCCTTGCAGGGTACGCTCGGTTTCGGCACGAAAATTGGTACCGCCCATAAGTAAGAAACGTTCGTTCTCGTGTGTAAAACGCTCTATCAGTTTCCGGTACTCCTCGCTTTCGTAGTCGGTACGCGTGGCAAGTTCGTGATTCATCCGTTCAATGTCCGCCTGCAAGCGATAAATGTGCTCGAAGGCAAGTTCCGCCTCTTCGATGACGGTGCGCTCGTTGGAGAGTATCATTACCTGCGGCAGATAGCCCACCGTAATATCTTTGGGCATGGCTACCACACCTGCTGTAGGTGTTTGTAGTCCCGCCAATATTTTAAGCATGGTAGACTTCCCTGCACCGTTTTTGCCGACCAGTGCAATGCGGTCTTTTTTATTGATGACATACGATACGTCTTCAAAGAGTGCGGTTGCGTTAAACTCTACTTTTAGTCCTTCTACTGAAATCATTTCTATCCTATAAAAAAGTAAAGCGCGCACCACGAAGATTACACGAATAAGTCTGTAGAATCCGTAAATCCGCGTAGTTCGCGCTTATATAACAAGATTTGCGTGGCGATAAAAGCCTACTTCTGTTCGCCGGCTTCTTCTTGGCAGCAAGCTTTGGTGGTGTCGGCATCGCAGCAAGCCTTTTCGCCTTCGGCAGCACAGCACTCCTCGGTAGCAGCTTTGGTATCGGCAACGGTGTTATCACCGGCTTTCTTACCACCGCAAGAAGTAATTGACAGAGAGAATGCTACGGCAAGTGTTGCCAAAAATACTTTAGTCTTCATTTTTATACGTTTGCTTTAAAATTAATATGCGGGCACAAATATACGAAAAGTGCCGGTTATGTAAACACAACCGGCACCTTTTTTAAAATTTCAGCTAATTTATGCAGCCTTTGCTTTATTCACAATGGCCTTAAATGCTTCGGGGTGGTTCATCGCCAAATCCGCCAACACCTTGCGGTTGATTTCGATTCCGGCTTTGTGCAAAGCACCCATTAGTTTCGAGTAGGACATTCCTTCCAAGCGGGCTGCCGCATTGATACGTTGAATCCACAACGCACGGAAGTTACGCTTTTTGTTTTTACGGTCACGATATGCATAAGTCAACCCTTTTTCCCAAGTGTTCTTAGCTACGGTCCAAACATTCTTACGTGCACCGAAGTAACCACGGGTTAACTTCAGTATCTTCTTTCTTCTTGCTTTCGAAGCAACATGATTTACTGATCTTGGCATAGTTTTCTACTTTTAAAAATTTGTTTGTACGCTTTTTACTTCATTGCTAAGAGTTCTTTCACCTGCGAGGTGTCGCTCACACTTACCAGTGTAGAGTAGCACAAGTTTCTCTTTTGCTTCTTCGTTTTCTTAGTCAGAATGTGACTGTGAAAAGCGTGCTTTCTTTTGATTTTACCTGTTCCGGTAAGCGTAAAACGCTTTTTGGCACCGGAGTTAGTCTTCATCTTTGGCATCTTTTTTTGTTTTTAAATTTATAATCAATGGCAACGCACTATACCGATGGCGTTACTCATAGTTTCTCGGGTTATTGTTCCGGATTCGACTTTGTCTCTTCTTTCTGAGGGGTCGAAGCCGGTTTCTTGGGTACATCTTTCTTTTTGGGAGAGAGTTGTATGGTCATTCGTTTACCTTCCAACACCGGCATTTGGTCTACTTTGGCAAACTCTTCCAAATCGTTGGCAAAGCGCAGCAGCAATACCTCGCCTTGTTCTTTGAAGAGAATGGAGCGTCCTTTAAAGAACACGTAAGCCTTTACCTTATCTCCGTCGGTCAAAAATCCTTTGGCATGTTTCAGCTTGAAGTTATAGTCATGGTCGTCGGTCTGAGGGCCAAAGCGAATCTCCTTCACATTGACTTTCACCTGTTTGGCCTTCTGTTCTTTCTGACGCTTCTTAAGCTGATAGAGGAACTTAGAATAATCTATGATGCGACATACGGGAGGTTGCGCATTTGGCGAGATTTCCACAAGATCTACTCCGTGTTCCTGCGCCATCTTCAAAGCTTGCGCTATCGGATACACTTTTGGTTCTACTTCGTCGCCCACAATGCGGACTTCTTTGGCACGGATCTCTTCATTGATCCGATGTTGCCCTTTTAAATTGTCATTCTTAATCACTCTTATAATACTATGCTT
>JAISHU010000068.1 GCA_031262385.1 Mediterranea sp. (in: CFB group bacteria) | reverse complement strand
TCACGTGATTTACGATTCCCAATCACGTGATTCATAAAACTCAATCACGTGAATGACAAAACTCAATCACTGAGTTACAAAACTCTATCACGTGAATGACAATGTTCAATCACTGAGTTCTCTAAACTGGTTCGTATTTCGTTGTCATCCCAAACTAAACTTTTTGTGTAGATGTAACCCCCTAAACTCCAATTTATCTGTCTGTGCACCGCCTCATTGGCGCATTATTAATTAGCACCTTATTATCAAAGTGTCAAAACGTCAAACGAACCTTCAAAAAAGAGGCTTGGAAGCATGAGTAATTAAAAACTATTTCAATAAAATCAAAACAGCTTCTAAAATCAAAACGGTTTCTTAATTTACACATTATTCCTTCCCCTCCTTCTTGTTAATTCTTTGCCGTCAATTGTTAATTATATCTCAAAGTGTTGATTCCCAAGTTTCTATATTTGTTGAATATCGTATCATTTTGATTTCTTATAAAGTATGTTTCGTGATTTAAAATATAAAATTAATGTTTTTTTTATTTGTATTAGTTGAAAAAATTTTCAGCCTCTATTCGCAGAGCACTATTTTTGCAGCAGATTCATCAAACGTTTCAAAGAATTAGCGTTTCTCCAAAGTATAATGGGACTTTAGTGGAACAACTGTAATGGGTTATTTGATGAAATGATTCGCAATGTCTACATTGCGGATAGGTACCCTATAAGTCCTGAATCCGTTTTTTATATTTTGATTTAAACAATGCATATAGCAAGAATTGTGGCTGGGGCACAGCTTATTATCGATAGCTATATGGCTAACGGTCTTTAAAAAGGCACTGTTAATTCCTGCATGTATTGTTTGATATCTGTTATTCTGTAAAGTTTTCAGGGATGTACGATAGCTATTTCTACTGTGTGTGAAAAGGTAGAAAGGGGCGGCTATATTACGTCTGTATTGTAAATTTTGAGAGTAGTGATATGTGTTATTAACCAAAACGTTTATTTGATGAAGACGAAACTATTAACTTTTTTTTGGGGTTCCATGTGGGCTTTTCCAACACTTTTTGCCGCTAATGGAACGATAGGTTTGAAACGCGACTCGATTTATATGGATGTGCTACGGCACGGGCGGGTATCCGTAGGATATGTTGCCTATTTTCCCAGTTCATCGGCGGTTAGTCAAACCATTGGTAGCAACGCCTCGCAGATTGCGCGACTTGATGCCTTTTTTGAAGTCAACCTTAGAGATTCAGTCGTTTATTTAGATAGAGTTGATTTGCTGGGTAGTGCCAGCGTAGAAGGATCACCCATGCTCAACGAACAGTTGTCGCACCGGCGTGCTCTGTTTCTACGCGATTACCTCGATGGTCGATACAACCTTTCTGCACGAATGCCCATCAACGTGATGTGGACAGGTGCCGACTGGGACGGATTGACTGCCGATGTAGCCCGTACTTCCTTGTGGGAATTGCCCGACCGTAACGAGATATTGAGCATCATTCGCAATGTATCTGTTTACGACGGACGCGAAGCTATGTTGAGGAAATTAGACGGAGGACATCCGTATCAATATATCAAAGCACATTTCTTCCCGAATCAGCGTCGTGCTGTCATAACGTTGATTTATAACATGAAGAAATCCTTTGAGCAGCGTTTGGGACATCCGATAGAAGATTATGTGGTGGATAGCATTGTTGCCAATGCACTGCTGCAACCCTACGAAGCCCAACGCTTTATCGCCGACCGAACGATACAGAGCATGCCCGTGAACATGCCGAATCCCGAATATTATTATGCTTGGGATAACGGAAACGCCGTCAATCAGACGCGCAATGTAAACGGTCGCATTCGCTCTATGTTGGAACAAACCTTGACTAATTTAAAGAGGCCTATTGAGGAAATGAGTCTCAAGTCTAAACCTAACGCAACTAAAGTTCCGGAACCTGTCGTAGTCGTTCCTCCTGCGCCCATTACACAGGATACGACTACGGCAGTTTCGAACGCGTCGAGGTCACCTTATTCGTTTAGACCTTATGTGGTTGTAAAGACCAATCTGCTTTCTCTTGCCGGCGTTTCTGCCGAACCTTCTTTCCGTGCACCCATGCCCAACCTCGAAGTGGAATATCTTTTCAGTCGTCGTTTCTCCGTCGGCTTCGCTGCTCTCTACGACAGCTTCTCGCCCGCCAAAGATTACGACGTGTGGAACGTTACCGCTTACACACTTGAGGCACGTTACCGCCCGCTTGTCGACCGCAACTACGGTGGATTGTATCTGGGCGCTTACGGACGTGTAGGCGACTACAACTTCCGGGAGGTTCATCCTGCCGACGTGCAGAGCGGACCGGAGTACAACCGTACCGGTAAATATCAGGAAGCCGGTCTTTCCGTAGGCTACACCCTTCCGCTGGGGCGTCATTGGGTGTTCGAAGCCGGAGCTTCCGGGGGGTATCGCTTTACCGATGTGAAGGCCTACATGCATCTCACCAACGCAAACGAATATGCCTATACAACGTCCGGCAACGGTTTCCATCTTACCGATTTGTTCCTGAAAGTAGGCTACCGTTTCGGCATTAAGAAACTCAAAAAATAGCATTATGAAAACAACGATAAAACAATATATCCTGCCGGCATTTGCCTGCTGGATGCTTAACTCATGTGTGGAAGAAAAGCTTGTGAGTGGTAACTCCGGCGAGTATTCAATGCAACTTCTGTACGATTGGCCGTCGAGCACGGCTCAGTCGAGAGTCGGCAGCATGGTGTTACACCTGTACAACGACAGTGTTGATATTCCGTACCTTTCGGACGTAACCTCTACAACGGGTTATCTCGCCCATCTGCATGCGGGTAACTATTCGGTGATGGCGTTCAATACCGACTGCGACGGGGTGGTGCTGAAAGATACCCTCGACGACGAAACGGCGTTCGTATCTTTAAAGCCTGTCCATAACATCTCGGCGGGCAACATGTTGGTAAAACCCATTGGGGTGCAATTCTGTGTGAGCGACTCAATGTCGGTAAAGAAGATAAAAGGTGCGCAGGTATTTCACTATCCGGTGCAACCTGTTACGGCGCGCATTACGCTTTCGGTCCAAAACAAGTCGCCACTCACCTTTGAAACGGTGAAAGCACACTTGAGCGGACTGGCGGTAAGCCGCAAACTCTTCACTACCGAAGGTATCTACGACCACGGCATGGCGTCTGTCAGCCTTGAGGGTACTTTCGACGAGAATGGAAAAGCCACCACGCGAACCTACTGTCTGGGTCTCTATAATCCCGACCCCGATGGCGACGGCACCTTGCGCTACGGCAATACACTACGACTCGACCTTACCACGGCAACGGGTTCGAATATGACCTATAACATCGATATCTCGACGGCACTTGCCAATCAACTGCGGAAAGCCGACCTATCGAACTCTATGACGATCTCTATTGAATTGCAAAAAGACCCGAGCGGAGTCTCCTCCATCATTTCGGTAGACGACTGGAGCGACGGAGGAACGCAAAGCGTAGAAGGGTAGGGACTCCTTACAAAACGACAAATAAACTATTTATTAAATAACAAACACTAATGCGCAAAATTTATTATTCTTTGAGCTTGATTGCTGTCGTGGCACTTGCCGCATCGTGCAGCAACAACGAAGTGCCCGAACAAAATCAGGCAGGAACAACGGGTGTGCAAATTCTGTTGAATAGTGGCGCTTCCACGCGTGCATATAATGCAAGCGGTCTTGCCGACAAAGAGAGCAATATCAACCGCGTTGCCGTAGCCATCTTTAAAAGCGACGGTAGCCTCAATGTGCTTCAAGAATTCGAAGCCTCCTCGCTCTCTAAAGATGGAACCGCGGTAAAAACGCCGACCATCAAATGTGACGCGGGCAATAACCAAACCGTCTTGGTGGTTGCCAATGCACCTGCGGGACTGTTCAGCGGCGTTACTTCGCCTTCCGCCTTTTTGGCAAAAGAGGTTGTAATGCAGGATTCCATCAGTGCGGATAACATCCCCATGTCGGGAACGCTGAGAGCCAATGGCGACAATACGAACTTTGTACCCGGCACATCGCTTACGACACCTGTTACATTCAATCTGGTTAAAGACCAAACTGTCACCAAGACCATCTATCTGAGCCGATTGGCAAATCGCATCGTGCTGAGAAACCTCACCGTGGATCCAAGTTTAGTAGGTGTATATGATAAATATATTGACGAGGTGTTTCTTCATAATGCTCCCGGAAAAGCACAAGTGGACACGATGACAGCCTTTAAACCGGTATCGGAATACCCGCTGTTTAGTGATCTGTATGTTGGTATGTATTATACACATCCGAATCGTACTTCCGGTACATTAACTCAGCTTCCGGCACTAATGGGAGAGATTGCAGATAACGGTGCAAGTGGATATCCATATCCTGACGGAACGGCTGACAAATCTACCTATTTCTATTCATTCCCCAATAACAACGCCTATTTCCCTTCTACCGGGACGTCGGACGCAACTATCTCCCGCAATACGAAACTGGTCTTGGTAGGGTATGATAAGAGTTATACTCCTTCATACTATCCTATCTCCATCAACTCCACACAAGGTACCATCACCAGCTCGGGCGATCCTTATGCCGGCGACGGACGTACCTACCGCAACCGTGTGTACTATGTAGATGTAACCATCAAAGGTCAGGGTAGTACCTCTCCCGATATAGACCCGCTGCCGACAGCAATGGTAGCTAACATCTATGTAGACAATTGGAGTGAGAGTACGCAGCAGGTAGAATACTAATTCTGAAACGTGTAATTTTAGATACAATCGTTTTTTCGTTTTATCAAATCATTAATTTTTAGTTTACAAACACTAATGAGCAAACTTTATTATTCTTTGAGTCTGATTGCTGTCGTGGCACTTGCCGCATCGTGCAGCAACAACGAAGTGCCCGAACAGAATCAGGCAGGAACAACGGGTGTGCAAATACTGCTAAATAGTGGCGCTACTACGCGTGCATATAATGCAAGCGGTATTGCCGACAAAGAGAGCAACATCAACCGTGTTGCCGTAGCCATCTTTAAAAGCAACGGTACTCTCAATGCGCTTCAAGAATTCGAAGCCTCCTCGCTCTCTAAAGATGGAACTGCGGTAAAAACGCCGACCATCAAATGTGACGCGGGCAATAACCAAACTATTTTGGTGGTTGCCAATGCACCTGCGGGACTGTTCAACGGCGTTACTTCGCCTTCCGCCTTTTTGGCAAAAGAGGTTGTAATGCAGGATTCCATCAGTGCGGATAACATCCCCATGTCGGGAACGCTGAGAGCCAATGGCGACAATGCGACCTTTATACCCGGCACATCGCTTACGGCACCTGTTACATTCAATCTGGTTAAAGACCAGACTGTCACCAAGACCATCTATCTGAGCCGATTGGCAAATCGCATCGTGCTGAGAAATCTCACCGTGGATCCAAGTTTATTAGGTTATAGACAACAAGGCTCTGATTATTATTATCCTTATGTTTCTGCTGCATTTCTTTATAATGCTCCCGGAAAAGCACAAGTGGACACGATGACTGCCTTTAAACCGGTATCGGAATATCCGCTGTTTACTGATTTGTATGCCGGTCGATCCGGTGCTAAAAGTCCGAATCGTACTTCCGGTACATTGACTGGAGTAGGGGCTCTGTGTGTAGACATGACATTTTATTACAACGTTAAATATCCTGACGGCACGGATGATACTGCCTTCTATTTCTATTCATTTCCCAACAACAATGCCTATTTCCCTTCTACCGGGACGTCGGATGCAACGATCTCCCGCAATACAAAACTGGTTGTGCAAGGGACAGATAGTATTGGGACGAAATCATACTATCCTATCTCCATCAACTCCACACAAGGAACCATCACCAGCTCGGGCGACCCTTATGCCGGCGACGGACGCACCTACCGCAACCGTGTGTATTATGTAGATGTAACCCTCAAAGGTCAGGGTAGTAACTCTCCCGATATAGACCCGCTGCCGACAGCAATGGTAGCTAACATCTATGTAGACAACTGGAGTGAGAGTACGCAGCAGGTGGAATACTAAGAAACCGTGTAATTTTAGATACAATAGTTTTTTCGTTTTATCAAATCATTATTTTAATTCAACACACTTATGAACAAACTTTATTTTTCATTGAGTTTGATTGCTGCCTTGGCATTAGCCACATCGTGCAGCAATGACGACGAACCTATCCAACAACTTCCCGAGAAGACAGCAGGCGTACAAATCTTGTTAAATGGTGGGGGGGCTACCACGCGTACCGTGGGTATTCCCGGCACTCTTGCAACAAGCGAGACCAACATCAACCGAGTTGCCATTGCTATCTTTACTTCGTCGGGACAATTGAATGCGCTGGAAGAGTTTGACAAAACCGTATTGACTCAATACAGCAGTGGTATAAAGACACCCGTCATAGCTTGCTCTCCGGGCACCAACCAAACCATCTATGTGGTAGCCAATGCTCCGAAGGGACTTTTTAAAAATGCCATTGCTCCCACGGATTTTACCGGAGCAATACTGTCCGACTCTCTCATTACCGACCTTACGCCGGACAACCTGCCTATGTCGGGAACCTTACGAGCCAACGGCGATAACACCAGTTTTGTTGCGGGCACATCGCTCACAACACCTGTTACGCTCACAATCGGTCAAAACCAGACGGTTACCAAGACCATCTACTTGAGCCGCTTGGTAACCCGTATCGCGCTGAAGAAGTTTACTAACAGCGTAGTTACTCCCGACACGTTGGATTTAACCGACGTTTTCCTCTACAATGTGCCTACAAGCACACGGACAGATACGGCGATGGTTCTCAAAACTTATTTTACACCCAGTAGCTTTATGGGTGGACAAATCGATGCCGCCAGCACGTATCGTAGTACGTCGACCTACCTCCAACAGGCTTCGTGGTTAAGCTCAGCCATCACCACGCTGCCCAACGGAACAGATGCCAATGCCGTTTGGTTCTATGCGTTCCCCAACAACAATCCGTATTTTCCGTCCGACGGTGTTAGTAACATCTCGTACAACACCAAGTTGGTGTTGAAGGGTCTGTACCGTACGGCAAGCGGTGTTTCTACCGTTTACTATCCTATCTCCGTCAACTCTACGCAAGGTACCATTACCAGCTCGGGCGATCCCTATGCCGGCGACGGACTTACTTACCGTAACCACATTTACAACGTAGAGGCAACCATCAAAGGAGCAGGTAGCAGTTCGCCCGACATCGACCCGTTACAAACGGCTCTCCAAGCCCGTATCTATGTGGATAACTGGATAGAGAGTACTCAAACTATCGAATACTAAACTGTTCTATTCGTGTAGAATGGTGCATGTGTGGTTGCATTCTATAATTTCATGACTCAATTATCGTACACCATGCCACGCACACCATTCATCCTTCCTTCCGTTTATGCCCTTTTTTTCCGGGGGGAGGGCTGTTCCGCAAGGAGAAGGAGGGGGGCTTCCCCGCCCCCCTCTTATCCAACGGAACTTTCAAAGGGCGTTAGAAGCTGTTTCGACTTCTTACAGATATATATTGTAGATAAATAGAAAAAGAGAACGAACACATCATGTTGTCTATGAATAAAAGAAATTGGTTACGTGTGGCAACTATCTTGTTACCGGCAATGCTTCTCGGGGCGTGTATCAGCGACTTAAGCGATAGCCCCGTGGTGAAGGAAACTCCCTCTGTCAATGTAACATTGGCGGTAAGTATGCCTTCGGATGTTCCGACCCGCACTCTTTCCGAGTCCGACGAACAAAGTATTTCAACGGTAGACTTGCTGTTGTTTCGTAGCAACGGTAATTCTCGTGTATATTACAACCATATAGTGGGCACACCTGCGGCAGGGAATACCTTTACCGCTCTGATACCCACCAACGATTATAACAATTTCGACATCCATGTTTTAGTCAATGCCCACGACCTTGTTGCTTCCGCACCATTCGACACAGACGACACCGAACAGCAAACGTTGAACAAACTCGTAAAGACGCTGTCGGCAGGTGCCAAATGGAGTTCATCTACAATACCGCTATGGGGAGAAATCGCCAACCAAACACTCACAAATAGCTTAGACCTCACCGGCACCAATGCAGTGAGGGTGACGCGTATGCTTGCCCGCATCGACGTAAAACTTTCCGAAGAGGCTGCCGGCAGCGGCAACTCCAACTTTGCACTTTCAAGCATCCGTCTGTATAACTATAGCACCTCGGGTACGGTGGTACCCGACTTAACAAACAACTGGGACGCCGATAACCACACCGTTACCGCCGCTACCGAACCTTCGTCGGGCTACGGCAAGGTGGTGTATGCCAAAGGTGCGGACAACTCTTCCACCGGTCCCTTACTTTATAACTCCGACGACGACACGGCGGGCATGTTGCCCGACTCGTTGTTGCGTACCCTCTATACCTTCGAATCGCCTACCGGCGGTGCGTTGGCACGCAGCACCAATACCTGTCTCGTCATCGGCGGCTCCTATCAGGGAGGCACCGAAACCTTTTACCGCGCCGACTTCCGCGTAAAGTCGGGCGACGCGTATCTCTACCGCGACCTCCTTCGCAACCATCGCTACACCTTTTTAATAAGCAGCATCACCGTACCAGGACAAGATACGCCCGACGATGCTTTCAATGCCGTTGATGCAAATATCGGCATCACCGTCCTCGATTGGAACGAGAGCGATATGGGCGATGTGGTGATTGGCGGACAATACTATTTAAGTGTGGGACGGCGCAGCGTCAATCTGCCGGAGACGGCAGTCGCTGCTCCCCAACCCGACAGTACACTGCTTGCTATCCACACCGACTACCCCACTTGGAAAGCTACGGTTTACGACGACTTGGCGGGAACCTCGCAAACGGCAAGCTCGCAATGGCTCGCGGTTTCGCTGGGTAGCCAAAGCGGCAGCTCCGTCAGCGGCACGGCTACGGGTGCACTCTACGACGCCGCCGACACCTTGCGGTTTACCGCTGCCGCCAATACGATCTATACCGCACGTACGGCATACCTGCACATTGTAGCCGGTCGTACTATATATAAGGTGGTGGTGACGCAGCAGCCGGCAATATTGCCGTTTGCCTACAGCAATATTTATCTGGATAGCAACACGGGACATCTTACCTTCGCCACCGAACCCGACGATACGAAGTCGCACTTTCAGGGCTTGTTCTTCCAGTGGGGGGCGTTGTGGGGCATTAGTCCCGTAGGTGCGTTCGATATCAATACTTCTATCGTGTTTAACTCCAACCCCGGCGAAGTGCCCTTGATTAAGGATTTCCACGACATGCCTTACGACAGCATAGACACTTCGGGTAATGTGGTAAGCTTTAACGACTCTACCGGCATAGGCGATGTCTGCCGCTATATCTCATCAAAGGGTTGGGTATCCGGAAGCTGGCGTATGCCTACCGGCGACGAATTTTCTATTGTGGAGGCGAGCAACCTAACTTGGACTACGGGAACCAATGTGAGCGGACAAAACGACGGTACGGGACCGATGGATCTCGGAATAATCTACGCCGGTCGGTACTTCTTCCCCGACACTTACCGACGGGCTACCACTAACGGCAGTTTGATGACTAACAGGAGCGGTTCTTACTGGGCTTCGGATACCGACAACGACCGTTCTCATAGCTTCTCTTTCGTAAGCAGCAGTCAAAGCGCAGGCATCGCATACAGTACGAAACAGTACGGATTTGCCGTGCGCTGCATCGAAGACACCATCCATCCTTATCTGAATGTCTCTCCGCAGAGTACTACGTTCACTGCGGCAGGAGGTTCGCAACTCTTCGATGTCTACACTGCCAATGTTACGGGCGACTGGACATACACCAAGACCGGCGATGGCAACGACGCCACTGCTTCGTGGCTTACCCTTACTTCGAGCGGCAATAAGCTTACGGCGGTAGCTGCATCAAACACCTCTATAATTGCCCGCACGGCTACCGTCACGGTATCGGCACCGGGAGCACCGGATGTAACGGTGACGGTGAGTCAGGCAGGTTTCGTGGCATCGTTGAGTGTGTCGCCCACAAGCTATACCTTTACTGCGGCAAGTGGCTCGCACGGATTTACCGTTGCTACCAATGTAGCGTCGGGCTATACCTTTAGCGAGGATGTGTCGTGGCTGTCGTGCTCGATAAGCGGTAATACACTCACGGTTACCACCGATGCGAATACAGAGTTGAACAGTCGTTCGGCTACCGTCACGGTATCGGCAGCGGGAGCAACGGATGTAACGCTGACCGTTAGTCAGGCAGCAGGTTCTTTGCCGAGCGGAACATGGGCATATAGTAATATCTATATGAAGTCCGACGGTACATTGACTTTTATTACCGAACCTGCCGACGATACCACCGTGTACCAGTATCAGGGATTGTTCTTCCAATGGGGTAGTTTGCTGGGAGTAAGTCCTGCCGGTTATACTTCGGCTTCGTCTATCGTGTTTACACCCGCCGGATATAGCGGATCAACTCCAACGGCTTGGACAAACATACCCTATACGACTGACGGCGAATCAGCAAGTCCGAGTGTAGATCAGTTTACGACAACTTACGGCACTACGGGATATAATGCAGCTACGGGACAAGGCGATATCTGTCGTTTCATCTCAGCCCAAAAGTGGGTGAAGGGTAATTGGCGGATGCCTAAAGCTGCAGAATATAATACATTGTACAATGCAGGTTCGGCAGTAACAGGTACATGGAATGCTATCAGCGGTACGAATACCGACGGAACAACACCTATCTCTCAAGGTTGGAATCTTGGCACCGGCACCGGACAAAGATTTTTCCCGGCTTCGGGTTATATATTCACATCGAATGTAGAACTTAGAGAGGTTGGTACGCAGGGCTTCTACTGGACGACATCTCCGCTATTTGACGACAATGCTTTCTTCATGGGTATACTGAGCGGAAGTGTAGCCGCAGAGAGTAGTAATCTTAGACAAGATGGATTCCCCATTCGTTGTGTAACAGAGTAGTACATCAATGAATCTTACCGTTTGATTGAATTAGCAAAAACATGCACAAATAAAACCCCAGGCATAGGCTATGAATATAAAGAGCATCTTACGTTTTTCGTACAAATCGCTGTTAGGCGCACTGCTTGTTGCGACAACAACCTCGTGTTTA
>JAISHU010000055.1 GCA_031262385.1 Mediterranea sp. (in: CFB group bacteria) | reverse complement strand
CTGGCAGCCACCGCCTACACTTCGCACCCCGCGACGCAGGGACAGATACAGACACTGGGAGAGTTTACCGACACTTTGATTAACTGCTCGTGCACCGCATTCATCATTCTATGCAGCGGTGTGCCGCTGGACGGTTCGTACAACGGCGTGCAACTCACCCAACAGGCACTTACCAACGTCATCGGCTCTTCGGGTAGCGTGTTTGTGGCTGTGGCGCTCTTCTTCTTTGCCTTCAGCAGCATCTTGGGCAACTACTATTACGGCGAAGCCAACGTGCGTTACCTCACCCGCAACGTGTGGGTGATGAGCATCTACCGTCTTATCGTGGGAGGCATGGTGATGTTTGGCGCACTTACCGCTCTCGACGTAGCTTGGAGTCTGGCAGATATCACCATGGGACTAATGGCACTCTGCAATCTCATCGCCATTTTACTGCTGGGCAAATACGCATTTAAGTTACTCGACGATTATCGTGCACAAAAGCGTGCCGGAATCAAAGAACCGGTATTCACCAAGGAACAGCTTCCGGAGATAGAAAATGAAGTGGAATGCTGGTAGACTTCGCATAAAACTGTACCTTTGCCGCATTAACGACTAATAACAAGACAGATAATGAGTTTACAATGCGGCATTGTCGGCCTGCCCAACGTGGGTAAATCGACTCTCTTCAACTGCTTGTCCAATGCGAAAGCACAGGCGGCAAATTTCCCCTTTTGTACCATAGAACCTAACGTAGGAGTGATTACCGTTCCCGACGAACGCCTCACCAAACTTGCCGAGCTGGTGCATCCGGGACGCATCGTGCCCACTACGGTAGAGATTGTAGATATAGCCGGACTGGTGAAAGGTGCCAGCAAAGGCGAAGGTTTGGGTAATAAATTCTTGGCTAACATTCGCGAAACCGATGCCATTATTCACGTGTTGCGCTGCTTTGACGACGAAAATGTGACGCACGTTGACGGAAGTGTCAATCCGGTGCGCGACAAAGAAATCATTGATACCGAGCTTCAGATAAAAGACCTCGAAACTATAGAGAGTCGCATTCAGAAGGTACAAAAACAGGCACAGACGGGTGGCGACAAAGTGGCGAAGCTGATGTACGACGTGCTGGTGCGCTACAAAGAAGCGTTGGAACAAGGCAAGTCGGCACGCACCGTGAGCTTCGACACCAAAGACGAACAACGGGCGGCGCACGAACTTTTCTTACTTACCGCCAAACCGGTGATGTATGTGTGCAATGTGGACGAGGGTAGTGCCGTGAACGGCAATGCCTATGTGGAAGCCGTGCGCGAAGCCGTGAAAGAAGAGAATGCCGAAATACTGATTGTAGCTGCCAAAACCGAAGCCGATATTGCCGAACTGGAGACCTACGAAGACCGTCAACTCTTTCTCGCCGAAGTAGGCTTGGAGGAATCGGGCGTGAGCCGTCTCATCAAGTCGGCATACAAACTGCTTAACCTCGAAACTTTTATTACGGCAGGAGAAATGGAGGTTAAAGCATGGACTTTCCACAAAGGTTGGAAAGCTCCGCAATGTGCCGGCGTCATTCATACCGACTTTGAAAAAGGATTTATCCGCGCCGAAGTGATAAAATACGAAGACTACCTGAAGTACGGCAGCGAAGCCGCCGTGCGCGAAGCAGGTAAGTTGGGCGTGGAGGGCAAAGAATATGTAGTGCAGGACGGCGACATCATGCACTTCCGCTTTAATGTTTAGTAGGATTTTTTGAGTTTATGAGTTTTGAGTTTATGAGTTCGGTGTTCAGGCTGATAAACGATAAACTTGTAAACTCAAAATTTAAAACCCCGGAACTTAAAATCTAAAAACTCATAAACTTTAAAACTCAAACGAATGCTAACAACACTTTTCATCAATTGGAATCCCGACCCGGTGATATTTAGTCTTGGACCGATACCGCTGCGTTACTACGGTCTGTTATGGGTAATTGGTATTGCGCTGGCTTACCTTGTGGTGCGTTTTCAGTTTCGCGACAAAAAGATTGGCGACAACAAGTTCGACCCGTTGCTGTGGTATTGCGTGTTGGGGGTGTTTATCGGTGCACGTTTAGGACACTGCATCTTTTACGAGCCTGAACATTACCTTACCAGCCTGACCGGTATCGTCGAAATGCTTCTTCCGTTTCGTTACGTCGGTGGCAGCTGGCACTGGGCGGGTTATGCCGGACTGGCGAGCCACGGCGGTACCTTAGGACTTATTGTCGGCATAGGTTTATACTGCCGCAAGTACAAAGTACACTTCATGGATATTCTGGATATGTTGGGTGTAGCTGCCCCCATTGCCGCTTGTTGTATTCGACTTGCCAACTTGATGAACAGCGAAATCATTGGTAAGAGCACCGATGTAGCTTGGGCATTTGTGTTTGAGCGCATAGACAAATTACCCCGCCACCCGGCGCAACTCTACGAGGCGATTGCCTACTTTGTATTCTTCTTGCTGATGCTGTTTATTTACAAACAGTATGGCAAAAAGGTACGTCGCGGTTTCTTCTTCGGACTTTGCCTGACGGAAATATTTGCCTTCCGTTTCTTTATCGAGTTCCTTAAAGAGAATCAGGTGGACTTCGAACAAAGCATGACGTTCAACATGGGACAGTGGTTGAGCATACCGTTTATTCTTATCGGTCTCTATTGTATGTTCTTTTATGGCAACAAGGGAAAAGTGAAAGCTTCCTGAAAGAGAAAAGATATCAAAACTCCTCGGTTTCGACGGCGCATTTATCAAAGTGTCAAAACGTCAAACGAACCCTCGAAAAACGGGCTTGTTTCGGGCTGAGGGACGGCTCGGTGACTTTTGTGCGAGTGTAGCGCGTTAAACTATGTAAAATATGCTACTTAATTAGCACGCCCACAGAAGGATATGAGAAAATAATGTCAAAAAACAAAAAGCGCCTTCAGCGCGAAAAAACTTCCCCAAAAAGAACTTTATGAAATTATCCCGGCAAGTTAGCGCGATAACTTGCCGGGATAACACAATAATCTGCCGGAATATACAGGCTAACTTGCCGAGATAATTTGCTAAGCCGGCAGTTGATTCGTTGTTTCCGCGTCGACAGTTCGTTGTTTTCGTGCAGACGATTCGTTGTTTCCGCCGAGTTGATTCATCGTTTTCACCGAGTTGGTTCGTTAAGTAGCGGCAAACAACGCATAGCATGCGGTTTAAAGGCACGTTTTTGGCAAAGTACGAGTTAGCTAAAAGCGCAATATTGCGATATTATGATGCGCAAATAGGGAATAATGTAGCAATGTGCTAATATGCTAATCTGTTAATGAGGATAGGCTATTCATTTCTGCAAAAATATTAGTACACAAAAGCTATACATCTCAATCCTTTTCCCAAGATAACATCTCCCCCCGTAATCCGAAACATTTCCCACCTTCCCACCTTTTATATAGTACTTATCTTTACGGGCAAATTCAACCCTGTAAAGATAAGTCCATGAAGTATCATCACTCCTTGCGTGCTGTGGTCGTTGCTACGACGGCAGCCTGTACCCTCACCCTTCACGCCCAGTTGCGCACCAATGCGGGCGTACAGTATCTCCTTTCGCAATCGCTCGATGTCAGTCAAGAGTTTCTCGACCTGACGAACACCTATTTCTTTGCCGACAGTTTGGTGTCGTTCGACGCTGCCACCGGTGAAGGCGTGGTGCAATGGAAGCGCCGGCAGTTGATGCCCCGACAAGCTTTCAATGCCAACACCTTCCTGCATCAGCCGTTGCAGTCGCTCGACTTTCCCACGCCGGCTTACGACAACAATCCCTCTCTTTCGTTTCGTGTGGAGCCGGTCAACGGACGCACGCTTCGCATCCGCATGCTCACCACGCCGGTAGAACTTGCGACGGAAGAATCGCCTATGTTGACGGCTACCCCTGCGGTAGATTTCTCGGCATGGAAAATAAGCCAAACCGACAGCACCACCGTTTACTCCTCGTCGCAAGGCAGCCTCACCGTGTGTCACTATCCGTGGCGATTAGTGCTTCGCGATGCCGACGGTAAACTGCTTACCCAAACCCGTTGTTGGAGCGACAACGACTCCACACAGATAAAGGTGGCGCCGTTTAGCTTTATGAAGCGCGGTTCGGACAATTCGCGCAGCATCAACCCTGTGTTTAGTTTGCTGCCCGGCGAAAAGATTTTCGGTTGCGGAGAGTCGCCCACATCGCTCAACAAGGTGGGGCAGAAGGTCAACCTGTTTGTTACCGACCCGCAAGGTCCCGAAAGCCCCGACATGTACAAACCCATTCCTTTCTTCTTCAGCTCGCGTGGCTACGGACTGTTTATGCATACCTCGGCACCCGTCACTTGCGACTTTGGTCGTAGCTACATAGGTGCCACCAAGCTCTTTATGGCAGACGAAGCCATGGACATATTTCTTTTTATGGGTACTCCCAAAGAGATACTCGGCGAATACACCTCGCTGGTGGGGCGTCCCGCGATGCCGCCGCTATGGTCGTTCGGCACGTGGATAAGTCGCATTACCTACTTCAGCGAGAAAGAGGGGCGCGAGGTAGTCGACCAACTTCGCCGTCTGCGCATTCCCGCCGATGTGATACACTTCGACACCGGTTGGTTTGGTACCGACTGGCAGTGCGACTACACCTTTGCCGCCGACCGTTTCGACAATCCCCGCCGGATGCTCGCCGATTTCCGTGAACAGGGATTCCGCACCAGTTTGTGGCAACTGCCTTATTTTACGCCGAAGAACCGGCTGTTTCCCGAGCTGATAGAGAAAAACCTCTACGTACACAACGGCAAAGGCGGACTGCCCTACGAAGATGTGGTGCTTGACTTCACCAACCCCGCCACGGTAGAATGGTATCAGCAAAAGATTGCCGGATTGCTCGAACTGGGCGTGTCGGCAATCAAGGTCGATTTCGGCGAAGGGGCACCGCTTCACAACGCCGTTTATGCCAACGGTCGTTCGGGACTCTACGAACACAATCTCTATCCGTTGCGCTATAATAAAGCGGTGGCAGATATCACCCGCAAGGTTACCGGCGACCAGATTATCTGGGCACGTTCGGCATGGGCAGGCTCGCAACGCTATCCGTTGCATTGGGGTGGCGATGCGGCTACCACCGACACCGGCATGGAAGGAAGCTTGCGTAGCGGACTGTCGCTGGGACTGTCGGGCTTTGCGTTTTGGAGCAACGATATCGGCGGCTTTGTCACTTCCACTCCCGAAGAACTCTACCGTCGCTGGTTGCCGCTGGGTTTCTTGGTGTCGCACAGTCGCATTCACGGAGCACCGCCCACCGAACCGTGGCTCTACAACGAAGCATTTACCGACTACTTCCGTCGTTGTGCCGAACTGAAATACCGTCTGATGCCCTACATCCGCGAACAAGCCGAGAAGTGTGTTGCCGCCGGATTACCTATGATGCGTGCCCTGCTGCTGGAATACCCCGACGACCCGGGCGCATGGCTGGTAGATGATGAATACCTGTTTGGCGAGAGTCTGCTGGTGGCGCCGTTGCTTCAAAGCGACACGGGACGCAATGTCTATCTGCCCGGCAAAACGTCGTGGGTGGACTATCAAACCGGGCGCACCTACGCTCCGGGCTGGAACTACATCACCGCAGGCGACTTGCAGGTGATACTGCTGGTACGCAAAGGTGCCGTTATCCCTCACATCCCTGTGGCACAAAGCACCGATTGGCTGCAATGGGATAAAGTAACCAATAAACGATATTGATATGAACCGTAAATACTTACCACTGTTCCTCTTCGCTATCTTCGCCGTCGCTACGCCGGTAAAGTCTCAAACACGTACGCAACCGTCGGCACCTCTGCCGGCGCAAGCTTTTCGCGACACGACTCTGAGCGACGATGCGCGCATCAATCATCTGATGTCACTGCTCACCCTCGACGAGAAAATCGACCTGCTATCCACCGATTTGGGAATACCTCGTTTGGGGATTCCCCATTGCGGACATTTTGAAGGATTACACGGTTTGGCGTTGGGAGGACCCGGCGGGTGGGGCGGTCGCGAACGTACTGCCGACGGTCGTATGATTACGCACGAATATCCTACTACTATCTTTCCGCAAGCCTACGGACTGGGATGTTCGTGGGACCGCGACTTGTTGAAACGCATCGCCGAACAAAGTTCGCACGAAGCCCGCTTGTTTTCGAATGCTCCGGGCAGTCCCCAAAAGGCATTGGTGATGCGTGCACCCAATGCCGACTTGGCACGCGACCCGCGCTGGGGACGCACCGAAGAGAGCTTTGGCGAAGATCCCTATTTGGTGAGCGAGCTGGTGATTGCTTCTATCAAAGGATTGCAAGGCGACCACCCGCGCTATTGGCGTACCGCCGCTTTGATGAAACATTTTCTTGCCAACAGCAACGAAGACGGACGCGACAGCACTTCGTCGGACTTCG
This sequence comes from Mediterranea sp. (in: CFB group bacteria), assembly GCA_031262385.1. GTDB lineage: Bacteria > Bacteroidota > Bacteroidia > Bacteroidales > Bacteroidaceae > Bacteroides. The sequence goes on along the minus strand of JAISHU010000055.1, from coordinate 9,267 downwards.
ACCGCCAACTGTTCGACGAATATTATGCCTATCCCTTCCGCCGCGGCATCCAAGAGGGAGGCAGTCGTGCTTTTATGGCGGCGTACAACAGTTGGAACGGCATCCCCATGACCATACATCCTTGTCTGGAAGAGATTACCCGCCGCGAATGGGGCAACAACGGCATCATCTGTACCGACGGCGGTGCACTGAAGCTGCTGGTCAACGCTCACCACAGCTTCCCTACGCTTACCGAAGGGGCTGCCGCAGTGGTCAAAGCCGGGGTAGGGCAGTTTCTCGACGAATACAAACCTTATATCCAAGAAGCGTTGGAGAAGAAACTTTTGTCCGAAGCCGACATCAATCGTGCCATTCGAGGCAACCTGTACGTGGCGTTGAAGCTGGGCTTGCTCGACGAAAATCTTTATGCCAATCCCTACTATACGGAGTTAGTTACCTCTGCCATGCCCGAATATGCCAATCCGGAGGTACACAAGTTGGTTCGCGAGGCAACGGCGCGTACGGTGGTGTTGCTTAAAAACGACCGTGCCACGCTTCCGTTGGATACCGATAAAATAAAGAAGATTGCCGTGATTGGTCCCTACGCCGACAAGGTGGTGCAAGACTGGTACAGCGGCACGCCGAAATACACGGTTACCATACTGGACGGCATTCGCAAAGCCGTAGGCAACAATGTCGAGGTGCTCTATGCCGAAGACAATCGCATGGATCGTGCTGCAAAGATAGCTGCCGAAGCCGATGTAGCTTTGGTGTGTGTAGGCAATCATCCTTACGGTGTGCGCCGCGACTGGAAGTTCTCGCCTGTGCCCAGCGACGGGCGCGAAGCTGTAGACCGTACCTCGCTGCAACTACCCGACGAAGATTTGGTACGACAAATACATGCCGTTAATCCCAATACGGTGCTGGTGCTGGTGAGTAGTTTTCCATATGCTATCAACTGGAGCGACCGGCATCTGCCCGCCATTCTTCACATTACCCACTGTTCGCAAGAACAAGGCAACGGACTGGCGGATGTGCTGTTTGGCAAAGTTAACCCTGCCGGGCGTACCACGCAAACATGGGTGCGCGACATCACCGACCTGCCGCCCATAATGGATTACGACATACGGAACGGACGTACTTACATGTATTTTCGTGGCACGCCGCTTTATCCTTTTGGTTACGGATTGAGCTACACTACTTTCCGCTACGACCGCTTTGAAACCGTGCAAGACGACGGCAAACATCTGCGCGTCAACGTCTATGTTACCAATGTCGGTTCGCGCGACGGCGATGAAGTGGTGCAACTCTATGCCACCGATGCCGACGGCGTCAGTCGCCTTTGTGCTTTCGACCGTGTGTTTATCCGCGCCGGCGAAACAAAAAAGGTGGAACTTACGGCGGCACGCGACCGCATAGGCAAAGATGCCAAGCTATGGGCGGGAGGTCACTCGTAACCTATATTCCCATGCACTCCCGGTAGAAATCGAACGCCTGAAACAGTGTCTCCTTATCGGCGGTTTGGTCGATGCGCACCTTTCCAATCTCTTCTAATAAGGTGAAGTTGATGGTGCCGGACGTATTCTTCTTGTCGTGCCGCATAAACTCGTACAACTCTTCGTAGCGATTGCAGTCCAACGGATATACGCCGTAATTGTCGCGGATAAATGCGGTCGTCTGCCGCATCTTATCCTGCGGAAAGCCTGCAAGAACGCACGACAGATAGAGTTCGCACACCATGCCCCACGCCACGGCGTAACCGTGCAACACGGGACGCTGTTCTTTCAGTGCCAGACTTTCGAAGGCATGCCCCACGGTGTGTCCGAAGTTTAGCGCCTTACGGATGCTTTGTTCGCGAGGATCTTGCTCCACGATATCCTCTTTGATTTGTATCGAGCGACCTATCCACCGGCGCAACTGCGCGTAATCTGCGTGTTCCACCTCGAAAGCCAGCAATTCCGCCCAGTGGTGCGTGTCGCTGATAAGGGCATGCTTTACCATTTCGGCAAAGCCCGACAGCATATTAGGAGCGTCCAGTGTTCGGAGAAACGATGTCTCTATCAGCACCTGCTCCGCCGGGGCAAAGGCGCCGATTTCGTTTTTCAGACCGTTGAAGTTGATGCCGGTCTTTCCGCCTACCGCTGCGTCCACCATGGCAAGCAGCGTGGTGGGAATATTAATGAATGCGATGCCTCGTTTAAAGGTAGCGGCGGCAAAACCGCCTAAGTCGGTCACCATACCTCCCCCCACATTGATAAGCAGTGAATGGCGGGTAGCACCCCGTTCGCTAAGCATCTGCCACACCGAAGCCAGCGTTTCCGGCGTTTTGTGGGCATCGCCGGCACCGATTACCTGTTCGGCATTGTCGTTCACTGCGATTATTTGCTGCAAAGCAGGGAAGCAAAGCCGATGCGTATGTTCGTCGGTAAGGACAAACAATTTGTCGTATGCAACCTCCAGCAAGGCATCCCGCAGGTTGCTTTGCCAATTGTCGCACAATATTATTTTTTGACGGTTCATAGTGCGCAAAAGTAGTAACACTCTTGAAGATAGGCAAATAAATTTATATGCTTAGTAAGCGTCTACGCAGAGGCATTCACAAACTTACCGGAGTTAACTGCTTCTTTGTTAGTTGTTATTTAGTGATAAATAATTATGTATCAGTAAGATATTATTTTTACACCGTACACGCTTTACCGTCCGACCAACGTCGTACGACCGTCCGGCGTTGGTTGTACGACCGTCCGCCCATCGTCGTACGCTCGTCCGACGTTGGTCGGACGGTAAAAAAGATACGATGCGAGGACAATATCTTGCTGTTACAAGATTATTTTTGACTGAATGGAAATAGCTTTTCCAAAGCTTGCTGCGCCGTAAACAATAGCTTTGTATCGGCAAGGCTTTATCTTCACGCTTTGTTCTACTTGTTGTCTCACCACCGTAGTACGTCCGTCTCACGGTGATACATTTGTCGTATTTATAGGTGTCATTTATTTAGAGCGCGTCAAAATTAGAAGATTTAACCCCGCCAAAGAAACAAACTAATGAATAAAACCGTTACTTTTGCAAATCATTTTAGTATTAATCATTAAATCTTTAAAAGAAATGGCTTACGTAATATCTGACGACTGTATTGCTTGCGGTACATGTATCGACGAATGTCCGGTGGAGGCTATCTCCGAAGGCGATATCTATGTTATCAATCCCGATTTGTGTACCGACTGCGGCACATGTGCCGATGCTTGCCCTTCTGAGGCAATCCACCCGGGAGAATAAAGCAAGAAGCAATTCTAAAATAGAGAAAACCCGATGTCCGTTAACGGATATCGGGTTTTTTGATAAAGTGAGTTGCATCCGCACAAAAAAAACCGATGGTTCTGCTGTCACAGCAGAGCCACCGGCACTAAAAATTAATCATTATGAGTTTTATTTTTGGATAGGTGCCGAATAACGAGCGTTTAGTCCGGCAATAATTTCTTTCGTAATGTTGTACTGCGGGTCGGCATAGAGCAGATTGTCGAACCCGGTATTGCTGATAATCAGGCTATAACCTTTTGTTTTGTTGTAATCTCTAAGGAAAGCACTGATAGAGTCGCGTAGCAACAAGCTGTTCTTGTCTTGTTCGCTCACCAATTCCGTCTGCAACGTGTTGGCAAGTGTTTGAAGGTCTTGTTCCAACTTGGCGATGCGGTTGTACTCCGACTGTGCACGTTCTTGCGAAGCATACGCACCGTTTTGAACTTTGGCTTGGAATTCTTGCTTCTGTTTATCCAAGTCGGTGGCTTTTTGATTCAGTCGCAAGCGCACATTCTCGCTCTTTTTCACCATCGCCTCGTTGAGGTCAACCGATAAATTATATTTGAGTAGCAACGTGTCAACTTCCACATAAGCAATTTTCATCCCCGATAATTCTCCGGAAGCTTGGGTAGACGACATCGCTGCAGCTTGATTGTCGGTCTTGGGGGTACACTGCGAAAACAAAACGATGAGTGCCAAAGCGGACAAACCGTTCAGAAGGTAGTTCAATCTCTTCATAAGTTGTTATAATATTGTTTTAATTAGTATTCTTTTTGGTTATTACATTATTTTAGGCGCGCTTCGCGGTCTTGCGATTGTACGCATCCTATACCCTTATCGCGCAAGGATTTATTGCTGCTGACATGTCCGTTGGGGAAGGTTCCGCCTTTCACAAAAAAGACTTTTACACCCAGCAGAAGCACGCTGATAGCAACTATTAACAGTACGATTAAAAAGGAGTACACCATTTTGCATTAATTTTGTGGGTGCAAATATAGGCTTTTGCATGGAGTAACTTTTTAATTTACCATAAAAAAAGATTAAAAACAACATTCATAAAGAAAATAGCATGAGTAAGATTGACTTAAAACCCGCGGAAGTATTTCACTATTTCAACGAAATATGTCAGGTACCGCGCCCCTCAAAGAGAGAAGAACAGATGATTGCCTACCTGAAAGCCTTCGGCAAAAAACACGGACTCGATACATCGGTGGACGAGGCAGGCAACGTGCTGATGAGAAAACCCGCCTCCAAAGGCATGGAAAACCGGAAGACGGTGGTGCTGCAATCGCACATAGATATGGTGTGCGAAAAGAATAGCGATGTGATACACGACTTTCTGAAAGACCCCATTGAAACCGTGGTGGACGGCGAATGGATGCGTGCCAAAGGTACTACCTTGGGAGCCGACAATGGCATCGGAGTAGCTACCGAATTGGCGATACTTACCGACGATACGTTGCGACACGGTCCTATTGAATGTCTCTTTACGGTAGACGAAGAGACCGGACTTACCGGTGCTTTCGCCCTGAAGGAAGGCTTTATCAACGGCGACATCTTGCTGAATCTCGATTCGGAAGACGAAGGAGAACTCTTTATCGGCTGTGCCGGCGGAGTGGATTCGGTGGGCGAGCTTATATATAATAAGGTGGAAGTTCCCGCCGGCTATTTTTGTTGCGACATCCGGGTGAAAGGACTCAAAGGCGGTCACTCGGGCGGCGACATTCATTTGGGACGCGGCAATGCCAACAAGATATTGAATCGCTTCTTGACCCGTACCTTCCAAAAGTACGATATGTATCTCTGCTTGATAGACGGCGGAAACTTGCGCAACGCCATTGCCCGCGAAGCACACGCCGTGATTGCCATTCCCGACGACAAGAAACACGACCTTCGTGCCGACCTCAACTTGTTTGCTGCCGATATGGACAACGAATACGGAGCAATAGAACCCGACTTGACGTTGGTACTTGAATCGGAAAATCTTCACAAAGAAGCTTTGGACAAAGATACCACCAAGCGTCTGTTACAGATTCTCTTTGCTATGCCTCACGGCGTACATGCCATGAGTCACGACATCCCCGGGCTGGTGGAAACATCTACCAACTTAGCTTCGGTAAAGATGCTGCCCGACAATGTAATCCGCATCGCCACCAGTCAGCGCAGTTCCATTACCTCTGCCAAGACAGAGATTGCCGAGATGGTTCGCACCGTTTTCGTCATGGGCGGGGCAAAGGTTTCGTTTGGTGACGGTTATCCGGGTTGGAAACCCAACCCTCATTCCGAAATATTGGAGATTGCCGCCGCATCGTATCGCCGTCTGTTCGGCAAAGAAGCTCAGGTGAAAGCCATCCATGCCGGTTTGGAGTGCGGATTGTTCCTCGATAAATATCCTTCGTTAGACATGATTTCGTTTGGTCCTACCCTGCGCGACGTACACTCGCCCGACGAACGTATGCACATCCCTTCGGTCGAGAAGTTTTGGCTGCATCTGGTAGATATTCTGGAGAATGTACCGGTGAAAGGCTAAAGAGAGACTGTATATCTTTGGTGAAAGTAAAAGAGTGTGCCGATTGCGGCACACTCTTAGGACTGCACCGACAACTTATACCCCACCTTTGGTATCGTATTTAGCCGTATCGTTTCATCTTCCGCTAAATATCGCCTCAATTTACTGATGTAATTATTTAAACTGTGTTCGGTGCTTTCGGTGGCATATCTTCCCCAAACTTCTTGTTCTATCTGTTCGCGGGAGAGTGGCAGATTCAGGTTGAGCACAAGCAGTTTCAGCAGTTTGCATTCCAAAGCGGTGAGTTGTTTTACCACGACCTCTCCTTTCATCAGTCTGTTATCGTCAACAACGAGCGAAAACTTCCCCACTTGCAGGGCAGACGAATGCGAAGCGTTGGTAAAACGCCGGATGTAGGCAAGCAATTCGGGTATTTCGAAAGGCTTTTTCAAATAGGAGACGGCTCCCAAGCCGATGGCTTTTACTACATACTCCGCATCTACATGCGATGAGATAAATAATATAGGTGTTTCCGGTGCGAGTACTTTCAATTCGGGAACCACATCCATGCCGTTTCTGTCGCCTATCTCCACATCAAGCACGATGATATTGGGTTGTAACTCTTTTACCACCTCTTTGATGCCGGTCAGTTTGGTTTGGTAATGCACTTCGTAGCCTGCGTATTCGAGTGCGAGCGTAATGACATTGCCCAACGCTACGTCATCATCTACAAAAAGGATGTTGGTATTATTCATGACGGATTCTTATTTTAAAGGGATTGTAAAGGAGAACAAGCTGCCCCGACCTTCCGCGCTCTCTACTATAATCTTTCCTCCGTGGGCTTCGATGATGTATTGAGCTTGGGTGAGTCCGATGCCATAGCCTTTTCCTCTGTGTGCTTTATCGCGGGGTACTTGGTAGAACGGACTAAACACCTTCTTTTGATAGCGGGGAGCAATGCCCCAACCGTTATCTTTTACCTGAACTTGCAGCAGTCCGTTTATTATCTTGATGCTCACTTTTATTACGACATAGTCGTCGGAGTATTTCAACGCATTCTCTATGAGGTTGCGTAGCACGTTCTCTATGTACATCTCGTCGGCGAAGAGTTGGGCGTGTTGAGGCAGCTCATTATCTATTTCGATGCGGTGTGGCTTGTCCCGATACAACACATCCAACTCCTTTTTCAGCAATACGGCTATTGACGGCAGGTCTATTTCCGTCTTATGCAATATCAGGCGTTTGCGGTCCCTACGGGCAACGAGCAGCAACGATTCAATGGTACCTACCAGATGTTTCAGTCCACCCATACACAACTCGATGGCGTGCTGTTTTCGTTCGTCCGCTTCTTGCACAGACAACAGGCTCATCAATGCGACGACGCTGTTGAGCGGTGATTTCAAGTCGTGTATCGTTCCGTTTACGCTCTCTTCTTGTTTCAACAAGAGGTTGCTTTTCTTGCGGATGGCGGTGAGGTGATAAAACAGGGCTATCAGCACGATTAGCAGAAAGATTGCCGAAAGCAGCAACGCCCACACCTGTCGGACGATGAATCCCGTAACGGGAATGTCGGCTTTAAGTTGCAGAGACATCTTGCCTTGCGTACCTATCGGGAAGAAGGTGGAAACGTAGTCTGCCGTTGTGCCCCGCAAGTTACCTGCGGAATCGGTAGGCTGCCGTTGTGCATCGTACAAGATAAGCCTGTAAGGAAAAGCCCCTTTGATAGTATTGTTATATAAGCTGTCCAGCGTAGCAAGATTGAGCGTCAATCCGCGTTGCATCACAAAATCTTCCCGCAGTTGCTGCAAGGCGGCTCCGGTGGTAACACCGCCCAATCTTTTCCTCGCGCCGTCAATATCCATGTGGAACGTGTCTACTTCTATTTCATCAAGTTCTATTGTTTTGTTTTTAGAGCTGTGTGCTTTGGCTGTTGCAACGGAAACTTCTTTGCGCAAATCATACTCTTTATCTTTCATTAGTACCAAGCAGTCATTCAGCTTGATGGTGCATTCATCGGCATATTGATTATACAGGTGCATCGTATAAATGGCTTGTAAGCAGAGTATTGCCGTAGCAGCCACAATTGTTATGTAATAATATCTTTTCATGATGTGATTAAAAATTCTCGCAAAGATAATCAAGCAGGGTATAAAAAGTAATCAAAGGTGCATGAAATGATTATCGAATGATTAGATTTCTATTATAAAGCAGTGCCGGCATGGGGCATATCTTTGCGGCATGAAAAAGAATATACTTATTATCGCCCTATCCCTCATGCCGCTCTGCGGCATCAGTGGGCAAACCACAGGTAAAGCCTATATGGAATACCTGTACGAATTGAGCTTCCTAAAAGATACTACTACCACGGTAAAAACCCACGACTTGATGATGCTTCGCATCGGCAAAACAGGGTCGGTTTTCTTTAGTAAGCATAGTTATACGCTGGATTCCTTGCTCTGTTCGGACCAAGGAGCCGCCATGCAAATGGATATTTTGGCTAACGGTTCTGCTAAATACGGCAAACAAATTGTGTCGTACGCAGTGTTCAAAGACAGAACAGCCAAAAAGATTGACTATACCGACAATGTAGGTGGCGACCACTATCGTTACGAAGAACCCATGCCGCAGATGGATTGGACTATCCGTAACGAATACAAAACCATTTGGGAGTATAAGTGTCAGAAAGCAACCTGCAACTTTCGTGGAAGAACGTATGAGGCGTGGTTTACTACCGAGATTCCTGTTAGTGACGGACCGTGGAAGTTTCAAGGACTTCCCGGACTGATATTGGAAGTTTACGACACCCGGCATCATTACTCGTTTGTCTACGTAGGGCAAAACAACAGTGAAGCCGACATTACCGTGTTGCCTCATACGTACATCCGAACCTCGCGTGCCAACTATCAAAAAGCAGTTCGCAACTTCCTGAAAGACCCGGTAGGCTATATTACGGGCGCATCGGGAATGACTATCACGCTAAGCGATAAAAAGACAAAAAGCGTGGCTACCCGAAAGGTGAAGTACGATTTGTTGGAGCGCGAATAAAAGGGAAGAAGCGATGACAAGGCGTTTGTTGTGTTGTGTTCTTGCTGCCGGCTACCTGACACTTCTCGCTGCCCAAACGAAGACGATAAGCGGTAAAGTGCTGAAAGCATCTACTGCCGAAGTCGTGGAAGGTGCCACGGTTGTTTTGAGGTCGGCAGCCGATGAACAATCAATCCTTGTTGCTTATGTCATTACAGAAGCAGACGGACGCTTCAATCTCTCGGTGACAGATTCGCTCGCGGATAACAGCTTTCTTCAAATCAGTTGCATCGGCTATAAGCAAGTCGTCTTGCATGCTCCTTTCGCGGAGCACCTCGTTGTTAAGCTTACGGAAGAAGCTTTTATGCTGAAAGAGGTTGTGGTGAAAGCCGACAAAATCGTACAGCGCGGCGATACCGTGAGCTACAACATAGCGGGCTTTGCCCAAAGTCAAGACC
>JAISHU010000052.1 GCA_031262385.1 Mediterranea sp. (in: CFB group bacteria) | reverse complement strand
CTTCATCGCTATTTTTAAATTTGCGACAAAGGTAGGATTATTTAATAAATAACACAAGTGCAGAGGATTAATGGTAGACGATAAAATCATTACATTCAAATTAGTTCATTGACGATTTTTACGTAAAAATCGTCCGTACAGAGATTGTTTTTTACCTTTGCCCTCTCAGAATACTTATCCGCACGCATCCTTTGATGCGATTAACCGCAAAAATATTTCACCTTTATATAACACAACAATGAAAGTACTATTAGTAAACGGAAGCTCGAATCGCAACGGATGTACCCACGTTGCTCTCAGCGAAGTGGCACGTATCCTCAATCAAGAGGGTGTGGAGACCGAAATGTTTTTTATCGGCAACAAACCGCTGTCGGACTGCACGGACTGCGGACTGTGCGAGAAACTGGGGCATTGCAGCATCGACGACGGTGTAGTCAACGTATTGGTGGAGAAGGCAAAGAGCTGCGACGGCTTTGTGTTCGGCTCACCGGTCTACTATGCACATCCTACGGCACGATTGCTGGCGGTACTCGACCGGGCTTTCTACTCGGGCGGCGAACATTTTGCCTTTAAACCGGCTGCCGCCGTATTGAGTGCCCGACGCAACGGTCAGGTGGCTTCCATGGATGTCATCAACAAGTATTTCACAATCAATTCCATGCCGGTGGTATCGTCGACTTACTGGAACCATGTATTCGGTGCCGAAGCCCGGGAGGTGCAAACCGATGTGGAAGGAGTGAACACCATGACCAACATCGGCAAGAACATGGCGTGGCTACTGAAGTGTATCGCTTTGGGAAAAGCGAACGGCATTCCCTTGCCCACTAACGAGAAGGTGTACACTAACTTTGTGAGGTAAGACAACGGGAAGTTCTGCTACTTCAACGACTTCAACACACGCATCGCCAGCGGAATAGCCAGCGTAAACGAAAGCATATCGGCAATGGGTGTTGCCATTTGAATACCAATCAATCCGAACGCAGGTGTCAGCACCAGCAAAGCAGGGAACAAGAAAATACCTTGCCGCGACATCGCCAACAGGCTGGCATATTTTGCCTGCCCGATGGTTTGCATCAGCATGTTACTCATTACTATCCATGCCGAGAAGGGCAGACTGATGCAACTCAATCGCAAACCTATGGTACCGATGCGTATCACATCGGCATCGTCGCGAAACAGTGCAATGGCTTCGGGAGCAAAGACGGCAAGCAACACCGCCGCTACCGCCAGTCCGCCGAATGCCACACGAAAGGCAAACCAAAAGCCGTCGCGTAACCTGCCGTACAACCGTGCACCGTAGTTAAAGCCGCATACCGGCTGAAAACCTTGTCCGAATCCCAACATGGTGGAGTTGGCAAACACGCAGATGCGGTTGACTATCGTAATGGCGGCAATGGCGGCGTCGCCGTAATTACCGGCTAAGTGGTTGGTGACGATTGTGGCAATGCTGAGCATGCTTTGCCGCAACAGCGAGGGGATGCCTCCGCGAAATATCTCTTTGTAACGCGCCAACGAGGGCGAAAAACTTCGCACCTTTATCGGAACGTTCTCTTTGCGCGTGGTACCGTAAAGCAATAGGATGAAGAAGCTCGCCATCTGACTAATCATGGTGGCAACGGCTGCACCGGTGACGTGCATGTCGAACCCGAAGATAAAGAGCGGATCAAGAAAGATGTTCAACACCGCACCGCTAATCATTCCCACCATGGCAATGGAGGCGCTGCCTTGGAAGCGCAGTTGTTGGTTTAGTACGTTGGCTCCCACCATAAACGGCGAAGCCATCAAAATGTAGAACATATAGTCTACGGCATACGGTCGAATGGTGTCGGTAGCGCCCAACAGAAACACCAAACGGTCGCGTTCCAGCAAACAGACCGCTGCCACCACCGTCATTAAGATAACTCCGCTGAGCAGTCCCGTTGACGCCATGCGATAAGCTTGTTCGCGGTCTTGTGCTCCCAATGCACGCGAAATATAGTTACCCGAACCTTGCCCGAAAAAGAAACCGATAGCCTGAATGACAGCCATTAGCGGAAAAACAACCCCAATAGCTGCCACTTCGCTGGTACCCAAAAAGCCTACAAAGAAGGTATCGACCATGTTGTAGAAAGCAGAGATGAGCATAATGGCAATGCTGGGCATCGCCAAACTTACTATCAGGCGGTGCACCGGAGCAGTGGTCATACGAACGAACTTTGCTTGCTCGGCACTCTCTTTATGGGGTATGGAGGTTGTTTCCACAATGGGCGCAAAGGTATAGAAATTTATTATTCAAACTGCGGCAACCGGTAGAAGTAGATATTCTCGCCTTCTTCGCCGAGTGCGGTGTTTTGTGCCGTCACACGAAAGACAACGTAAGGGCGCGAAGGGCGATGTTTGGGACGTTCCACCTGAATGAGATAACCCAATTGACGTCCTTCGCCTACATACTCCTCGACAGCTTGTACCGAGTTTACTTTAAGCGGTTCGTCGTCGGCAAACACCTGTACTTTAAAATCTTCGGGAGACACCGATATATCGGCACCTTTATTTGCTTTCTCTTTGTTGAGCACTGTTTCTTTATCGTACGCTAAAAGCTTACCTAAGCTCATGGGGCGTGTGTAGACAAATAAACCCGGATAACCGCCATATTGTTCAAATACCGTAGTGCCATACAGTTCCAAACGATGACAGCGAGGGTTGATTGTGAGATCTCGGTCGACAATGACGTTCCACCCCCAGAATTCTAAGCGCATATCCGAATAGGGTACGGCATTTCTCCGATGATAGGTATTTGCGCGAATGGCGTAGAGTGCCAGGTAGGTACCTTTCTTAACATCTTTCATCGTGTAGTAGCCGTCTTTGTCGGCAATAGCGGTGTAGATAGGGTTGAAGTCGCTGCCAAACAGATGAACGGAACAGCTGTCAATGGGATGTCCGTTGAAGTCGGTGGCTCTTCCCGACAGAGTAACGGTTTCTTGTGCAAACAGATTGCCGTAAAATAGTGCGGCAAGTGCAAATAAGAGGGTTTTCATATTGGTTAGTTTTAAATTTCGCGCAAAGATATACAATTATCCTTTTACCTTTCGTTTGATACCTCCTCCTCTATTATCGTAAAGTT
>JAISHU010000013.1 GCA_031262385.1 Mediterranea sp. (in: CFB group bacteria) | reverse complement strand
GTCGTACAACCATCGTCGGACGGTCGTACGACGTTGGTCGGACGGTAAAGAAAGTGCGGTGCAAAGACAACAAAATAAGCTGTAAAGATAAGGATGTAAGAAAGAAAAGTTATAAAACAACTTATCGACGCGCCGTTACGCCTTTAGCGTGCCACCACTTCTTTGCTTGAGGAAGAGATTGAGCCACTATTGTCAACCAAAATCAGGACGACACAGATTGTAACGAAGTTAGCGGGTAGTGGTAGGGAAATAAAGATCGACTACCGACTTTAGCGGGTAATAGAGTTTGGACTCTTTCTTTACGTCGGTGCTTACCCATTCGTTTTTGGGGTCGAGGTACTCCAATATGCCAATTAGCACACAGACAAAAAGCAGATACTTCAAAACACCGAGCACGGCACCGAGCAAACGGTTCAATCCACCCAGAGCCATGGCTTCGAGCGCACGCGTCAGTAGTGCGGCAATCAGTGCAAAAAGCAGCGGCACGGCAATCCAGATAAGCACGAACGATAGTATTTGCGCCATCGTCATGGAGTTGGTAAGCTGCACAAAGTAGTGCTCCGCTACATATACATAGAGCATCTTTGCCGCAATCAATCCGACAATGAAACCCAAGATGCCGGCAAGCTGACGCACAAAGCCTTTCCAAGCACCGCGAACGAGACCTATACACAGTAGTATGAGGATGATAATGTCGAGAATTGCCATGTTCTTAAGAATGAAATTAATCAATAGTCGCCTACAAAGATACGCACGGAAGTGGTTTACACAATAAAATCTATTACATTTGCGGAATAATTTAGATGTGTGCACCCATGAACAGCTTGCAATTTCCTCCTTTCTTGCAGCCCGGCGACTCCGTAATATTGTTGTCACCGTCGGGTAAGATAGACCACTCCTTTTTGAAGGGAGCCAAGAAACGACTGAAGTCGTGGGGACTGGATGTAACGACGGCACCTCACGCCGGAACCGCGTCGGGCTGGTATGCGGGAAGCATTCGTCAGCGATGGTCGGACTTGCAAAACGCGCTCAACAACGACAAGGCGAAAGCCATTCTTTGCAGTCGCGGAGGTTACGGCGCCGTGCATCTGGTCGACAAGCTCGACTTCACCCGTTTTTGCGAACATCCCAAGTGGCTCATCGGCTTCAGCGACATCACGGCACTGCACAACGTGGTGCAACGCCACGGCTTTGCTTCGCTGCATGCACCCATGGCTCGGCATCTCACCGTCGAACCCGACGACGACCGTTCCGCATCAACATTAAAAGAACTTCTTTTCGGCACACTGCCCGACTACCTCCTTCCATCACACAAACTCAATCGCAAAGGTTCGGCGACAGGCATCCTGCGCGGAGGTAACCTTTCGGTGTTACAAGGGTTGCGGGGCACTCCTTACGACTTCCCTGCCGAGGAGACCATTCTCTTTTTGGAAGATGTGGGTGAACGTCCGCACAGCATCGAGCGCATGATGTACAACCTCAAGTTGGGCGGCGTTCTGGAAAAACTGTCGGGACTCATCATCGGACAGTTCACCGAGTACGAAGAGAATCTGTCGCTGGGTAAGAAACTGTGCGAAGCACTGGCTGACGTGGTAAAAGAGTATGCATATCCTGTTTGTTTTGATTTCCCCGTGGGGCATACGTCGCGTAACGAACCGCTGATATGCGGTGCCGAAGTGAAACTGGAGGTGGGAAGCAAAGAGGTAAAACTACATTTTAATAACCCGATTAATAATCCGAAAGATGAAACAGAACTCTCTCCAACTTCTTTTGTGCGGCGTGTTGCTGCTGGTCGTGGCGTGCGGCAACAAAACCAAAAGTTCCACTGCCGCCGAGGACGAAACGAAGGTCGTAGTAGACGCGCCTCCGTTTAGCGGCGACAGCGCCTATCAATACGTAAAAGCACAAGTAGACTTCGGTCCGCGCGTACCCAATACTGCGGCACACACGGCGTGCGGTAACTATCTGGCGGCGAAGTTGGCGGCATTTGGTGCCATCGTAACCAGTCAAAACTTCGATATGCCCGCTTACGACGGCACGTTGCTGAAAGCCCGCAACATCATCGGCTCGTATCAACCCGAACTTAAGAAACGCATCGCACTGTTTGCACACTGGGACACCCGTCCGTGGGCAGATGCCGACCCCAACGCAAAGAATCATTATACCGCCGTACCCGGAGCCAACGACGGCGCCAGTGGAGTGGGGGTGCTGCTGGAAGTGGCACGTCACTTAGGCGAACAACTGCCGCAACTGGGAGTCGACATCATTCTGCTGGATGTGGAAGACTATGGTGCGCACCAAAGCTACAAGGGTAGTCACAAAGAAGAATATTGGGGAATGGGAGCACAATATTGGGCACGCAACCCGCATGTAGCAGGCTATCGCGCACGCTTTGGCATCTTGCTCGATATGGTGGGAGGCAAAGCTGCCGAATTCCGTTACGAAAGCCATTCCGAAGAGTTTGCTTCGTCCGTCAACCGCAAAGTATGGAAAGCCGCCGCACGTCTTGGCTACGAACAAACGTTTGTTCCCAAGAGGGGCGGATATGTTACCGACGACCATCTGTTCGTAAACCGCTACGCCGGCATTCCCACCATAGATATCGTCCCTTACAGCGAAGAAGCAAGCTTCTTTGAATATTGGCATACGGTGAAAGACGACATGGATGCTATCGACAAAGGCACACTCACCGCCGTGGGACAGACGGTATTACAGGTAATTTATAACGAAAAATAAAGTAACAATGAGTATCAACGAAATACAAGACGAGATTATAGCCGAGTTCACCGACTTGGACGACTGGATGGATCGCTATCAGTTATTAATAGATTTGGGCAACGAGCAAGTGCCGCTCGACGAAAAGTACAAAACCGAGCAGAATCTCATAGAGGGTTGCCAAAGCCGTGTGTGGCTTCAGTGCGACGACGTGGATGGCAGACTGGTGTTTCAAGCCGAGAGCGATGCGCTGATAGTAAAAGGCATCATCGCCCTGCTTATCAAAGTGCTGTCGGGACATACGCCCGACGAGATACTGACCGCCGACCTCTACTTCATCGAACGCATCGGCTTGCGCGAACATCTGTCGCCTACACGCAGCAACGGACTGCTTGCTATGGTAAAGCAGATGCGCTTGTATGCACTGGCGTATAAGTCGTCTTGTTAAGCCACCTGATACCCGCAATCAGTATCAAAGCCGTTATTACCAATACGACAATTAGAACGGCGATATTTAGGTTATTTGCCCACTCATCGCTATTCTCCCCGTAATGAATGTATTCGTACACAGCTAAGGAGTTGTTCACTACATGCAGCATGGTGCTTGGCAGGATGCTGCGTGTTTTGTAATAAAGCCATCCCAACAGCAATCCGATACTGATACCTCCTACTACTTGAATGGGATTGATGTGGATGATGCCGAAGATGAGTGCCGACATCACAATGGCTGTCCATGGGCGGTAGCGCTTCAACAACTCTTTAAGTACACCTCCGCGAAATACCAACTCCTCTATAAACGGAGCTGCAAGAGCAATAGCGAAGATACCTAAAGGGTTGGTCATCAATCTTTCGGATGCGTCTGTTATCCAGTTGGGCAGGAAAGTAAGATACGACATCAAAAAGCTTACCCATGCGATAGCCGACAAACCTACCGCAAGAGTAACGCCCAAAAACCTTGCTGACACGAGAGCGTATAGCTTGTGGTCGTTGTGGACATAACCCTTTTTATAGAGATAGATAAACGTAAAAACGTAACTCGTCAACAGGGTAAATAGCAGGAAAGCGGTGTTGTTAACCTCGGTATGTGCAAAGTGCGCATAGCCGTAGAAAATAACGTAACCCAAAAACAGGGCTACGAACTGAAATACGAACGCATACATCAGCGCAAGTACGATGGCTTTTTTCATGAGTAAGATGTTTTAAAATGGGGCGGTAAAGTAAGCGTGAATAATTGAGACAACAAAAAAATCGCACGGATTATTCGGGCTAAAGTAGGCTTTGTGCTACCTTTGCCTCCCAATGAAGAAGCAAAAATATTACGTCGTTTGGGAAGGTGTCACCCCGGGTGTATATCTTTCGTGGACCGATTGCCAGTTGCAAACCAAAGGCTATCAGGGCGCAAAGTACAAATCGTTCGACACGCGCGAGGAGGCGGAGAAGGCATTTGCTTCTTCGCCGTATGTCTACATCGGTAAGAAAGCTTCGCAGCAATCTTCCGCACCTCTCTTACCAACGTTCGGCGATGCCGCACACCCTCTGCCCTACATAGAAAACAGTATGGCGGTCGATGCTGCATGCAGCGGCAATCCGGGTGCCATGGAATACAGAGGCGTACATGTAGCAAGCCGTCAGCAGATGTTTCACTACGGTCCCGTCTACGGCACCAACAACATCGGCGAGTTTCTTGCCATTGTGCATGCGCTTGCATGGTTTAAAAAGCAACAGATCGACCTACCCATTTATAGCGACAGCCGCAACGCCATTGCTTGGGTGAAGCAAAAGACGTGCAAAACCAAACTGCCGCGCAACGAACGCACCGCCACGGTGTTTAACCTGATAGAGCGCGCCGAGAAGTGGCTGCGTGAGAATAGCTATACCACAAAGGTGTTGAAGTGGGAGACGAAGCTGTGGGGGGAGATTCCTGCGGACTTTGGGAGGAAGTGAAAAAGAGAGGGCGAAGAGAAGTTTCTTCGCCCGGTAGTTTACATAGTTTGTTATACATTTACATCTACTATCTTGTAGGTGTACTTAGCTTGCTCGGATCTTGGGGAGTATAAATGCTACTATTCCCACCGGAAGAGTTTGAAGAACCCGATGATGTAGATGGTTTATAGTCTCGAATGACACTAATGTCAATGGGATACCATAAATCGATATAATACACACCGCTACGCTGTGCGGCTGTTCCGGCGGCAGACAAAGTTAAGTACTGATTTGCCTTCAAATCTTCGGCGAGGGCATTAAATACTGCGACGGGGATATTCACACCTGCAGGAACATGTAGATCAAAATAGCGAAGCTTGCCCGTGGTGTCATACCAAAAGCCTATAATAATAGATTCATCGCCATCTATTTGGTTGCCAATATAAGGTCTTAGATATTTGTCCATAATAGCCCATCCTCCGGTTGTACTGTATCCTGTTATTCTATAATGCCATTTCCATGGGTCGATATTTTCTTTGAAAGGAAACACCTCATCTGATATTAGAGTACTGCCATCAGAAAACTTGTCATAGAAATATGTATTTTTTCCGGCATACTGTTTGGTAGTTTCTACTCGCTTGAATTCTTGTGCTTCAATCGTAACACAGTAAAGGATGAAGCCAATAAAAAATATAATCTGTTTCATATTTATACGTTTATAAAGTTAATAACATCCTGCCGATGCTGCCAGCTTTAAGGCTGTCTTTAAAGCCGTGGCAGCATAATTTACATTGTAATTGTACCCGCGTGATGCGGAATAGGGACGAGAGTAATCTGCGAAAAATGATTTCCATTCATTAAACTTCGTGCTGAAGTCGGATGCTTGAATCGCTTCTAAAGCGGTTTTAGTGCCACCTTTGGTGATTTTTCTTAACCATTTTTTATAAGCTTTATCGGCTTTCTCCCATTGTTCATATCTCGGATCAGATCGTTTGGGTTTATTCTCTGAAATTAAACCGGATGTAGGTTTTTCAAGCCAATCATCGTAGGATGGTTTCCCTTTATATTTTGCATAGAACAAAATATCCTCAGTAAAAGCCCGTTCATACTCCATCATTCCAAAAGATTCCTTTCCTTGATATTGTCCTTGCTGTCTTTGAAATAGATGAAATATTTCGTGTGACAAGTCTGTTGCCCCTATAAACAATTCTCCCCTAAACATCAAGTCAGTAGTTCCATTAGAAGAAAATACATTGGCTGCATCACCGCCCAAGCTCAAATCGATACCCACTTCGTCGTAGCTTATGCCGTTGCTGCTTAGATAATTGTAAACTGCGTTGGAATAGCATAAGAATTTTTGCATATCCTCAAGAGCCTTTTGTAACCTTTGCACTTGTGTATTGGTCAGATTACGATTGTACTTGATAAGTTTTTTTACAGAACTCGGTAAGGATATGGTCGATGGGATTTGAAGTCCGCTGGGAATGGTCGGAGGGATAATTTCTCCGGGAGATGCTTGTGGTACACCCCCACCACTAAAGCAAGTGACGGAAACCTTGTCTATTCCCACGTGGTATGTAGCGTCTTCTTCATGTCCTTTAATAAAACTTTTGGAGTAATATTCTGTCCATTCTATCATACAATACTCTCCACTACCGCGTGTTCTTGCTCCCGCACGAGTGCTTGCACCCTCCCCTTCTTTTGGCAAAAGTCCATCCACAATCTTCCCTTTCTTATATTTCCACCCGTTCACAAACTCTCTTTGCAGTGTGTGAAAGAGTACTGTTCCGTCAAAATCCGAAGCTCTCTTCAAGTAGGAGTTTTTGCGGAGCGACTTCTTGGAGATAAGATAGTCGTACGAGCTGATAAATGTCATCAGGAAAGTTTGCGTAATGCCGGTTTTTCGGTTGGTCTCTACCACCATCCGCACAAGGTTGTAGAGCGAGTCAATCTGTTCGCCTGCCAATATGTGCTCACCGGTCTCCTCGTCGGCATAAAACACGTGATAGTTACTCTTAAT
>JAISHU010000102.1 GCA_031262385.1 Mediterranea sp. (in: CFB group bacteria) | reverse complement strand
CCCGAAATAAGCCCGTTTTTCGAGGGTTCGTTTGACGTTTTGACACTTTGATAATAGATACGTCGCAGCAGAGGTGTATTAAGAAAGAAGCACTACCTTTGCGGCATGCTAACAGGTTTTATAAAGAAGTGGACGCTGCCGCTGGCTATGCTGACAGGCGTCTTGAGCTATTTTGTGCTGACAAATGTCTCGCTACCGACATCGGTAAAAGCGGGTATCTCTACCGGCATCGGTTACTTTATTCCGATATTGATATTCGGGCAGTTGTTGCTGACCTTCTGCAAAGTAGAACGTCTCGGCGAACTGAAACCTTGCGGGTGGCACGGACGCCTGTTACTGTTTCAACTGTTGTCGTGCCTCGCAACGGTGGCGTTGTTGCTGTGGCTACCGCTTTCGGACACATGGCGGGTGCTGCTCGAAGCTGCCATGGTCTGCCTTGTGTGTCCTACCGCCACGGCTGCCGCAGTAATTACCGGCAAGCTCGGAGGCAATGCCGCCACACTTACCACTTATACCCTACTCTCCAATCTGCTGGCTGCCGTTGCCGTACCGTTGCTGTTTCCTATGGTCGAAGTACATCAAGGCATCACGTTCGGAGCGGCTTTCTTAAAGATATTGAGCAAAGTCTTCCCCCTATTGATACTTCCCTTCTTGCTGGCTTGGACACTCAAACTATGGTTGAAACCCGTCCATGCATGGCTGAGACGTTATAGCGGCATCGCCTTCTATATGTGGGCATTAGCGCTGACTATCGTGTCGGGGCAAACGGTGCAACTGCTACTGACCAGCCACACTACCGCCGGTGTGGAGTGGAGCATTGCACTTGTCGGATTGGCGATGTGCGCTCTGCAATTCTTTGTCGGCAAGCGTGTGGGCGGACACTATGGCGACCGCATCAGCGGCGGACAGGCATTGGGACAAAAGAACACCATTCTTGCCATTTGGATGTCGTTCGCCTACCTCAATCCATTGGCAGCTATCGGACCCGGCTCGTATGTGCTGTGGCAAAATATATTTAATGCGTGGCAACTCTACCGAAAAGAGAAAAACGAGGGAAATCGGTGAAGATTTTGAGATTTTCGGGTATTTTAAGCAAAAAGATTTTGAGATTTTCGGGTATTTAGGAGAAAAAGATTTTGAGGGATGGGGGAATGTAGTTACTTTTGTATATCAAAATCACAATTATGGAACCGGATAAAGTTATCTTTAAGCGTAAACTATACGATAAAATGCTGCTTTGGAAAAACAGAGATGCCGGAGCAACAGCCCTCTTGATAGAAGGCGCTCGCCGTGTGGGGAAATCCACTCTTGTCACAGAGTTTGCCCGACGCGAATACGACACTCACATTCTTATCGACTTCTCTAAAGCCTCGCAAGAGGTATTCCGACTGTTTAACGACTTGTCCGACCTCGACTATTTCTTCCTTCGGCTTCAATTGCTTTACAGCGTACAACTTCAAGAGCGAAAATCGGTTATCATTTTCGATGAAGTGCAGTTGCAACCGTTGGCACGACAAGCCATTAAACATTTAGTCGCCGATCATCGCTATGACTACATTGAAACAGGTTCGCTTATCTCTATTAAGAAACACGTAGAAGATATAGTCATCCCCAGCGAAGAATATAAGCTTTATCTCTACCCGTTGGATTACGAAGAATTTCGTTGGGCACTTGGCGATACGGCTACGATGCCCCTATTAAAATCGGTTTTCCAGCAACAAATAGCATTGGGTGACGATGCCAATCGCAAGTTGTTGCGCGATTTCCGCCTGTATATGTTGGTCGGAGGCATGCCGCAAGCTGTCCATACATATATTGAAAAGAACGATTTATCGGCAGTAGACTATATGAAGCGTTCTATCATTCAACTTTACGAAGACGACTTCCGAAAGATTGACCCTTCAGGCAGGGCATCCATGCTTTTCGATGCCATTCCTGCCGAATTGAGCAAAAACTCATCCAGATACCAAGTGTCGAGTGTGATAGGCGATAATGTAAGCGATGCCGTGACAGACAGGCTCATTGCCGAAATGAAAGATTCTATGACCGTCAACATAGCCTATCATGCCAACGATCCCGGCACGGGCATGGCACATCACATGGATATTAATCGTTACAAGATGTATGTCGGCGACACGGGACTTTTCGTAACGCTTGCTTTTAAAGATAAAGACTTTACCGAAAATAGCATCTATCGCAAACTGCTAAGCGACAAATTGGAAACCAACTTAGGCTATTTGTACGAGAATGTAGTGGCACAAATGCTTCGTGCTGCCGGAAATCGTTTGTTTTACTACACGTTTCCTACCGAATCGGGAAAGCACAACTATGAAATAGATTTCTTACTGTCGCGAGCCGACAAGATTTGTCCGATTGAAGTTAAATCGTCGGGGTATAAGCGACACGCCTCGCTCGATGCTTTTTGCAAGAAGTTTTCGAATAGGGTGCTTTCGGCATATCTGCTTTATACAAAGGACTTACGAAAAGAGGAGCAGTTGTTGTACCTACCGGTTTATATGACGCTGTTTCTATAAACTGTATGCGAAACCTGTAAAAACCTTCCTTATATATCACCCTATCACCGGCACCGTCACAAACTTCGCCTCCGGAAAGTGTCGATGTAAATAGTTGCGGATGTAGCGGTACGTATCATCCTGTATGGTTTTATCTTCAACCGGAGGATAGAGATTGTACAGCACGGCGTCGAGCGTGAGATTGCGGGAACGAATGGCTTCCAAGCTCAGCAGGGTGTGGTTGATGCTACCCAGTTTGCCCGAAGTTACAAAGATTAGGGGATAATTCTTTTCGGCAATGTAATCAATGGTGAGGTATGTCTCGGTAAGCGGTACCATCAGTCCGCCGGCACCTTCGACGAGCACCGTATCGTAGCGGTGCGAAAGCTCTATGGTGGCACGTTCAATCCGGGCGAAGTCAATATCACGGCGGTCTATTTGCGCTGCAAGATGCGGCGAAGCGGGATAGCTGAATATCTGAGGCATGGTAAGCATCTCGCGGTCTTCAGGGGTCATGTCGATATTCATGATGCGGCGATGCAATTCGATGTCTTCGCTGCGGTCGATGTTGCCGGTTTGTATAAACTTCTGGGTGATGACACGTTTGCCGCTCTGCATAAGTTGGCGGGCATACCACGCCGTGCAGTACGATTTGCCGGCATCCGTATCAATGCCGCTGACGAAATAGATATTGTTCATTGCGGAGTTATTTCTTTTTAGCGATTACATAAATGGGGTGATAGGTCAGCGTAACCTGTCCGTCGGCATCGGCAAAGCGTTCGGCATAGTCGTGACAGAAAGTTTGCAGCCGTCCGCGTGTCCACACACGCTTTTCGGTACCGGTGACACCCGTTTGTTGCATGTGTTTCAACACATCGAGCGGAGTGCGGAAGCTGAGACGGACAATCTCTTCGGAGAGGTGAACCGTGTCGTAACAGGGCGAAAGCAAGGTTTGCAGCGTCTCTTTAGGCAGATAATCCAATCCGTTGCCCGTCAAGGCTTGCACCTCGAACATATTCTCTTTACCGAAGGTGCTGAATGCCAAGTAGCCGTCGGGCGCAAGAAACCGGTGGCAACGGCGAAAGAATCCGCCTGCATCGGCAAACCATTGCAGGGTGGAGCACGATGTTATCAGGTCGGTTTGCGTGGGGAACTCCGCCGTCTCGGCATCGTCGGCAAGAAAGAGGATATTGTCGGTGAGCAGTTCTGCCACACACTCCCGCATCTCCCCGCAGAGGTCGTTGAGCAACAAACGTTCGGGGTGCAGTTCCCGGCTAAGCAGACGCGAGTAACTGCCGGTGCCGCAACCAAACTCCACTATCCGGCGAAAGCGTTCGGCGGGCGTGTAGGTTTGCAACAGATTCATCATTTTGGCGGCAACCTGATGTTGTACGCGCGCTTCGGTAGAATAGGTATTTCGGGCACGGGCGAAACGTTCGGCAATCAATCGTTTGTCCATGCTTCTTGCAGATAATGGTGAAACATCGGTTCGTCGTAATGTGCCAACCCTTCGCATGCCTCACATGCATCGAGTAGCGACGGGGAAAGTTGCGAAAGTTCTTGCCAGCAGTTCAACTGATTGGCGGGGGGAATGATGCGGTCGTCCGTGCCAACGACAGCTTTTGTCCAATGAAAAGCAGGGAGAGGTTGACTTGCCGCCACCTTCTCGATAGCGATGAGTTCGTCGCGCAGCTCTTCGAGCGGACGACGGGGAGTGACTTGCAAGAAAGCTTTGTATGCCGCACCGTCTTTACACATGCGGCGCAGGAATTTGTTGAGCGAAGCACCGGTGAGTCCTTCCAGCGTACCGCGATAAATGGCAGGCGGAATGCCGCGCGTTTCATCGGCGGGAAAGGGAGTTCCGTTCAATGCCACCGAACGGTTCAGTCGCGGCAGTCGTCCGGAGGTTTCTCCGCTAAGTTTACCCAACACGTGAGTGGCAGCCCATACGCCCATAGACCAGCCCACCACATTTACTTCGTTGTAACCGTCAAGCAACGAGCTATCGAACGTTAACGTTCGATAGTCGTAGCATATCAGGTAATCGCACCCTTGCGGGCGATATTCTTTAAAAGGGGTTTCGTCGGCTCCCCAGCCTGCAAAGAACAGCAGCAGGCGGGGATTGCCTTCGTTTACAATAAATGTTTGTTTCATGCGTTTTTAAGTCTTCCGACTTACGAGTGACGAAGCCGAAAAACTATTCTACTATCGTCATTTCTTTTATGAGGTGCGAGGCACCTGCGTACTTCTCTATAATAAATAAGGTGTAGCGAATGTCCACGGCAATGGCACGCTGCGACGAGGGACGGAAAGCAATGTCGCCCGTCAGTCCTTCGAAGTTGCGGTCGAATCCGGTACCAATCAGTTCGCCTTTGGCATTGAACACGGGACTACCGCTGTTACCTCCGGTTTGGTCGGTATCAATAATGAAGCAGGTAGCCATTTCGCCGTCGGGCATAGCATAGCCACCGAACTCTTTCTTCCGGTAGAGTTGTTTCAGCTTCTCGGGAACCACAAACTCAAAGTTATCGGGGTCTTCTTTCTCCATAACACCCTTCATCGTAGTGTAGTAGTGATACTCTACGCCATCCGAAGGAGCGTAAGGCAAGATGCGTCCGTATGTCAGACGAAGTGTGCTGTTGGCATCGGGATAGATGGGCTGACCATTTGCCTGTTTCATTTGCATCATTCCCTTTACCCACACCTTGTGTGCGGCATCGTAGTCCTTGTTGGCATCTGCCATGGCAAGTGCCGTTTGCAACTGACCTTCTCTGATAGCACTCTTGAAGAGCACAATCCAGTCCGAAGCCAATCGCTTGAGTTGGGGTTTGCGCATAAACTTCTCGAAGTTGGCTTTGCTGCCAAAGAGCGAGTAGTCGAAGCAGGCATCAATAAACGCATCGCTGTCGCCTTTGAAGCGTTTGTCTATCAGATTGAAGATGCCGATGCGTTCTTCTTGCGGGATATACTCCATGTAGCTCTTCAGCATGCGCTTAGCCACCAGACGCTCCACGTCGGGGAAAGGCACCGATGCGAAATAAGCCTCCGCGCGGACACGCAATGTATCGGCGGCAGCTTGTATGGCAGCTTTGTCTTTGCTCTTCAGGGCAACAATCAGAGGAGTTGTGTTGGGGATGTTCATAAAGCTCATGCCCGTCACCAATGCCTCTTGGATTGCCTGTTGATGATAGAGCGGTGCGCGGCGGTGAGCCACGATGTCGCGGATGCGGTCGAACGCTTCTTGGTAGCTATTGTCGCCCAGTTCGCGACCGCGCGTCAAGAGTTGCTCCTGCTGGGCACGTTTGGTGTCGAGCACTTTCAGACGCACCAGTCCTTCATTCATGCCAATGGCATTCTTCCAGTAGTTAGCCGACGAAGCATAGATGCTGGCATAGTGAATACGTACGGCGGGGTCGCGTTGCATCTCGTGCATCAACACCTCCTGACGTGCTCCGCGTACATGTTGACGCATGAAGTTGGTGGTTTGCATACGCTCTTCCACTTCGTCGGAAATCATATAGCGCCAGTTACGACCGGGGAAGCCCATTACAAAGGCAAAGTCACCTTCGCGGTAGCCGCTCAAGTTGAGCGTCAGATGCTTCTTAACGTGCAGAGGTCTGTTTTCGGGCGAGTATTCCGCCGGCTGTCCCTCTTTGTCGGCATAGATGCGGAAGATAGAGAAGTCGCCGGTGTGACGAGGCCACATCCAGTTGTCGGTATCGGCACCGAATTTTCCGATTGACGATGGCGGTGCACCCACCATGCGGATGTCGCTGTAGGTATTCTTAACGAACAGGTAATAGCGGTTGCCGCCGTAAAAGGCTTTCAGTTCCAGCGAACGTCCGGGTGTAAGAGCGATGTTCTCTTGTTCGGCAAAGCGTTTGGCAACGGTTGCCAGATACTTGGGCGAAAGATAATTTACGCCGGTGGGGTCATCGTCCTTTTGGAGTTGTTGCTCCACATAGTCGGTAACATCCAGAATGCGGTCGATAAAGGTCACCTTCAGTCCTTGGCAAGGAAGCTCTTCAGAGCGGTTCATCGCCCAAAATCCGTCGGTGAGGTAATCGTGTTGCACACTGCTGTGCTTGGCTATGTAGCTATAACCGCAATGGTGGTTGGTGAGCACCAACCCTTCTGCCGAGATAACTTCGCCCGTGCAGCCGCCGCCAAAGTGCACCACGGCATCTTTGATGGCAATTCCGTCGGGACTATATATCTGGTCAACGGGAATGAGCAATCCCAGTTCCGTCATGGCTACTTCATTCTGTTTCTTCAGGTCGGTAAGCATCCACATTCCCTCGTCGGCAAGGACGGGGAACGTGGTGATTGCGGTAAGAATGGTTGTTATAAGTATCTTTTTCATTACTCAACGATGGTCATTTCGTTAATAAGGTGGCTGCAATTGCCCAACTTTTCAAGGATGAAAAGAATGTAGCGGATATCCACATTGATGCAACGTTGCAATTCGCTGTTGAAACTGATGTCACCGCTCAGCGACTCCCAGTTGCCGTCGAATGCGGCACCTATCAGTTCGCCGTTGGCATTCAGTACGGGGCTTCCGCTGTTACCGCCGGTAATATCGTTGGTGCTAAGGAAGCAGACAGGCATCTCACCGTTCTTCATGGCGTAGCGTCCGAAGTCTTTGCTAAGAATCAGTTGTTTCAACTTGGCGGGCACGTTAAACTCGCGGTTCGTGGGATCTTCTTTCTCCAGTATGCCGTCGGTAGTGGTGTAATATTTATAGGTGACGCCGTCGCGGGGTTGATACTCTTTCACGTTGCCGTAGGTAAGGCGAATAGTGAAGTTGGCATCGGGATACGACGGAGTGGGCAGCTTCATCTCGCCCAATCCGCGGATGTAGGCTTTGTGCAGCAGGGTCAACTCTTTTTCGGGAGCGGCAATCTGTGTCGACAGTTCTTGCAGTTTCTCTATTTTGGCACCAATGAATGAGAGCATCAGGTCTTTGTCGAGTGCTTTCACCGTGGGTTTCTTCAAGAACTTGTCGAGGTTGGCTTTATTGGCAAGGATAGACTTGTCGTACATAGCATCCACATAAGCATCGGTGTTGCCTTTAAACTCTTTGTCGATGGTTTGGTAGAAGGCGGGACGTTGGTCGGGGCTGATGTTGGCGGCATATACCGGCAAAATAGCTTTGGCTACGCGGCGGTCTACTTCGTGATCGTAGTCTTTGTTGTGAATCGCAGTAAAGAGACTTTGCAGCAGTTCCGTACCTTTTTTGATGCCGGCTTCGTCTTTTGCTTCGATGGCTTTGCGGAAGTCATCAATCAGCACGTTGCGACGGATAAACTCGATGACGTTGCTAAAGGCTTCGGAGAGGTAGTAACCCTGACGGTTCACACTCATCTGTTCGTTAACGAGGGCGTTAATCTTGTCCACCACTCCTTCGTATTCGGGTTTTCCTTTGGCAAAGGCTTCGAAGTTTTTCTCTTGTGCAGCCTTTACACCCAGCACATCGTTATCTACAATGGCTTTGTTCATGCCGATAGAGTTCTTCCAGTAGTTGCTGATGCCGGCATACTTGCTGGCGTACTGGATGCGTGTTTGGTCGCTTGCCGCCATGGCTTCGCGAAGCACGTCGAGTGCTACGGTGCGGATGGTGATACGCGGTTCGTTTTGTGCATCCATGCGCGACTGCACTTCGGCAGTGGTGAGGTAGCGATAAGTACTTCCGGGGAAGCCCATTATCATGGCGTAGTCGCCTTCTTCCAATCCTTTGATAGAGATAGTGAGGTATTTGGGAGTCTTCAGCGGGACATTGTTTGCCGCGTAGTCTGCCGGTTCGCCGTTGGCATCGGCATAAATGCGAAACATTGAGAAGTCGCCGGTGTGACGAGGCCACATCCAGTTGTCTGTTTCGCCGCCAAACTTACCTACCGACGAGGGAGGCGCGGCTACCATGCGTACATCCGAATAGACCTTGCGATAGAACAGGTAATAACGGTTGCCTGCATAGAACGGCAATGCTTGCACATCGATGCCTTTCTTGCCGTAGAGGTCGCTCTTGGCAAAGAGTTCCTGAGCCAGTTTAGCCAAGAAGGGGCGCGTTTGTGCGGTATATTCGTCCACTTCACCGTTTTTAATCTTAAGATTCACCAAGTCGGTAATCTCTTCGATGCGTGTAATAAAGGTGAAGCGCAGTCCCGGTGTAGGGAGTTCCTGCGAGCGGTTCATAGCCCAAAAACCATCGGTGAGATAGTCGTGTTCTACGCTACTGTGTTGCTGGATAGCACCATAACCGCAGTGGTGATTGGTAAGGATAAGTCCTTCGGGCGAGATAATTTCGCCGGTGCAACCTCCGCCAAAGATACCTACGGCATCTTTCAAGGATACGCCACCCGGATTGTAAAGGTCATCGGCTTCGAGCTTCAGTCCTTGTTTTTTCATTAATTCGATGGAATTTTGCTGCTTAATGAGTTGCAACAGCCACATTCCTTCGTCGGCACGCAGCACACCGGCGCAAACGAATGCGAGTAATGCTACCAAGAAGTTTTTACGTTTCATGTTGTTGTAATAGGGCTAAAAGTTTAAAATGATTTTTTTCGTTTGCGCAAAAGTAGTGCTTCTTGTTGAATATTCCTTAAATATGCCGTTTGTTTTCATAAAATACATGATTTATTCACCCTAAATGTGTGGGGGTATTGGGAATGGATGTACATTTGCCTTGCCTAATTTAAGGAACAGATATATAATGAGTAAGATTCGTATTTTTGGGTTGTTTACTGTTTTGGTAGCTCTTACCTCTTGTGGAAACAGTTACAAAATCAACGGCACTTCGTCGATTACCGGTCTTGACGGTAAAATGCTGACACTCCGCACCCTCAGAGAGGGCAACTGGCAGACGGTTGATTCGGCGGAAGTGGTGCACGGCTATTTTACCATGAAAGGTAAGCCCGATTCGGTAATGATGGTGGCGCTTTTTATGGATAACGACAACCTGATGCCTTTGGTGCTCGAACGCGGTAAGATTAAAGTTACCATAGGAAATACGCAGTTGAAAGCTACGGGCACTCCGCTCAACGATGCGCTGTACGAGTTTATAGAACATCGCAACAAACTGGAGCTGCTGCTCGACGAGATAGAGCGCAAGGAAGCACGCATGATTATGGAAGGTACCGACTACGAAGGCATCCACGAGCAAATAGCTCACGAGAGCGACTCACTAATACTACAGATGAACAAATATGTGCGCGACTTTATCACCACCAATTATGATAATGTACTGGGACCGGGTATGTTTATGCTGATGTGCAGCACCCTGCCCTATCCACTGTTGACTCCGCAATTAGAAGATATTATAAAAGGTGCTCCGCAATCGTTTCGCAGCAACATCATGGTGAAGGAGTGGTTGGGAAAAGCCAAAGAGAACAAAAAGTTGCTCGACGAACAGAAGCAACGCCAAGAAGAAAACCTCCGGCTACAAGAGAATCTGACGGCAGGCGGAAGCACTAAGCCCGTTCCTGATCATCGTTTTTAATCATCCCTTTGTATCTTTCGGGCAACGCACTCTCTACGGCAGCGTATGCCTCTTCCATTGTCTTTTTAATATTATCGATACCTTGCGCCGCAGGTGCTATGGGCTTGTGAATGGTAAGTGTCATGCGGTGGCGATGAATCCATTTGCCGGTGCGCGGCAGCACTTCGAACGAACCGTCGATAGTTACCGGAACCACCTCAAGTTGCAACTCGTCGGCAAGCTGAAAGGCTCCTTTCTTAAAATAACCCATGTGTCCGGTAAAGGTACGTGCCCCCTCGGGAAAGACCACCAGCGACACACCGTCGGTTAACGAAGCTTTAGCCTGCCGAATGGTTTCCAGCACCTTCTTGGGTCCCGAACGGTCGACAAAGATATGCCCGGCACTTTCGCAAGCTTTGCCCACAAACGGAATTTTGCGCAGACTTTTTTTCATCATCCACTTAAAGTTCCGCCCCAGATAACCATATATAAGGAATATATCGAAGGCACCTTGATGATTGGGAACAAACACATACGAAGTGCGTTGGTTCAGATGTTCCCTGCCTCTGACTTTCACCGGAATAAGCAGCAGAATACAAATCAGTTGCGACCAAATCTTGCCCGGATAGTATCCCCAAAAGTGAGCACCTCCCAACAACGATCCCACAATAGTTACAAGGGCGGTAAGGAGGGTCAATATCAACAGCAAAGGTAGCGCAATGCATAGTTGATATACGTAATAAAAGATGCGCATAAGTTTGTTAGGGTTTTTGTTTGCACAAAGGTACGCGGAAAATTGATTTTTCTTTCTATTTTTGCACCCTTTAATACATAACTCTGTGAAATACTACTTATCAATCTGCACGCTACTACTGCTGTGCAACCTCTCTTTGTCTGCGCAAGAAAGCGCCCCCTCCACACTGGTGAATACGCTCAAAGAGCGCATTACACTCTCGGGTTACGCCCAAACGGGCTACACATACAACGACGCCGAACGCAGTAATACGTTCGATGTAAAGCGTATCATCTTTATGGCAGAAGGCAAGATTACCGACCGACTGCTGTGCTACTTCATGTACGACTTCGCCAACTCGGGCAATCTACTGGAAGTCTATGCCGAATATCGTTTTCGCCCCGAACTGAAAGTGCGTTTAGGTCAGTTTAAAACCATGTTCAGTTTCGAGAATCCCATGTCGCCTTGCAATACCGAACTTATCAATTGCTACTCGCAAGCGGTAAGCTATTTGGCTGGCGTTACGGGCAGTGACCCGCTGTATGGTGCCCAGTCGGGACGCGACTTCGGATTGCTGCTCTATGGCGATGCGTTCAGCAATCTGCTGAGCTACCAACTGGCGGTAATGAACGGTCAAGGCACCAATCTTAAAGATAAGAACAATCAGAAAGACGTGGTAGGCACGCTCGCCGTACAACCGCTTTCGTGGCTTACCGTGGGCGGCAGCATGATGCGAGGCACCGGACATGCCGTAGCCGCCTCCGCCGTGAACCCCAACATTGCCGTGGGCGACAACTACACACGCAACCGCTGGTCGGCAGGCGTCCTCATAAAGACCTCTCCCATAGAGGTGCGTACCGAATATCTGACAGGTACCGACCGGCAAGTAAAAAGCCACGGTTACTACTTGTCGACCACCGCACATCTGCTTCGCAACTTCGACTTCGTAGCCTCGTACGACTACTTCAACAAAGACCGCAGCAGCGCGCTAACCGAACAAACCAACTACATGGCGGGTGTTCAGTGGTGGTTTTACCCCAAATGCCGGGTACAGGCGCAATACACGTATTGCAACCCCAAGCAAAACAACGGCTATAATGTGTTACAAGCGCAGTTGCAGGTGAGGTTCTAAAACAACAAATATATCCTGAAGGTAAAGCCCCCTTAGCATATTGACAGATTTGCACATTATTACCTATTTTCGCATCATAATGTCACAATCCCTCGCTTTTAGCTAACTCACACTTTGCCAAAAACGTGCCTTTAAACCGCACGTTATGCATTATCTCCCGCTACTTAACGAACCAACTCGGCGAAAACAACGAATCAACTCCGCGGAAACAACGAACTAACTCCGCGGAAACAACAAACTGTCGACGCGAAAACAACGAATCAACTGCCGGCTAAAGAAATTATCTCGGCACGTTAAGCTGTATATCCCGGCAAATTATTGTGTTATCCCGGCAAGTTATCGCGCTAACTTGCCGGGATAATTTCATAAAGCTCCTTTTTGGGCTGTTTTTTCGCGCTGAACACGCTTTTTGTTTTTTGACATAATTTCGTCATATCTTTCTGTAAGCATGCGCATTAAGGTGCTATTTTTACATAGTTTAACGCGCTATACTCGCACGAAAGTCACCAAGCCGTACTTCAGTCCGAAATAAGCCCGTTTTTCGAGGGTTCGTTTGACGTTTTGACACTTCTCACACCTTCGCAAACGCCTGCTCCAAATCTGCCAGCAAATCGTCTATGTGCTCGGTACCTACCGACAGACGGACGGTGCCTTGTGTGATGCCTTGCTCGATAAGTTCCTGCTCGTTGAGTTGCGAGTGAGTGGTGGTGGCGGGGTGAATCACCAACGATTTTACGTCCGCCACATTTGCCAGCAGCGAAAAGATTTGCAAACTGTCGATAAAACGGTGTGCTTCGGCTTGTCCGCCCTTTATCTCGAAGGTAAATATGGAACCGGCACCATGCGGAAAGTAGCGTGTGTAGAGCGCGTGGTCGGGATGTTCGGGCAGCGCGGGGTGGTGAACAACGGCTACTTTAGGATGACGCACAAGGTAATCGACCACTTTCAGGGCATTTTCCACGTGACGTTCCACACGCAGCGAAAGCGTCTCCAAGCCCTGCAACAAGATAAAGGCATTAAACGGACTGATAGCTGCACCGGTATCGCGTAGCAAAACGGCACGAATGCGGGTGATGTAGGCTGCCTCTCCGGCTGCATCGGTAAAACGCACACCATGATAGCAAGGTTCGGGTTCGGTCAGTTGCGGAAACTTACCCGAAGCTACCCAGTCGAATTTGCCTCCGTCAACAATCACACCTCCCAGCGAGGTACCGTGTCCACCGATAAACTTAGTCGCCGAGTGCACCACGATGTCGGCTCCGTGCTCAATGGGGCGAATAAGGTAAGGTGTACCGAATGTATTGTCGACAATCAGCGGAATATGATGACGGTGCGCAATGGCAGCCACCGCTTCGATGTCGATGATATTGGAATGAGGATT
The DNA here is from genome assembly GCA_031262385.1 of Mediterranea sp. (in: CFB group bacteria). Classification (GTDB taxonomy): domain Bacteria; phylum Bacteroidota; class Bacteroidia; order Bacteroidales; family Bacteroidaceae; genus Bacteroides. Next base: position 46,983 of record JAISHU010000102.1, on the reverse strand, counting down.
GCCCAGTGTTTCAAAGAAGAGTGCTTTGGTATTGGGGCGAATGGCACGCTCGAAATTCGACAAATCCGACGGATCGACAAACGTAGCAGTCACTCCGTAGGCAGGCAGCGTGTGTTCCAACAGGTTGTAAGTGCCGCCGTAAATAGTTTGTGCCGATACAATGTGGTCGCCCGCACGGGTGATGTTTTGAAATGCATAGGTCAGCGCGGCTGCTCCCGACGCCACCGCCAGTCCGGCAACACCGCCTTCGAGTGCGGCTACGCGGGCTTCGAATACCCCTTGCGTAGAATTGGTGAGGCGACCGTAGATGTTACCCGCATCTTGCAAACCGAAACGGGCGGCAGCATGTGCCGAGTTGCGGAACACATACGACGTAGTCTGATAAATAGGTACTGCACGCGCATCGGTGGCAGAGTCGGGTTGCTCTTGACCTACATGAAGCTGGAGCGTCTCAAAGTGAAGTTTCTTTTCCATCTCTATAAGTTTTAATGTTTTTTGTTCTGTTGACAAAAGTAGTACGTAGCAGATACATCCACCAAACTTTTATAAAAACTAAGAAAATATTGCTAAGTTTGCACCGGTAAACAGAACATAACAACTACCAAAGCTCTTAAAAACATATTTAAATAGAATAATATTCTTATGGAAACTTTAGACCAAACAGACCTTCAAATTTTGCGCACCCTGCAATCCAATGCCCGCCTCACCACCAAGGAACTGGCGGCGCAGGTGCATCTTTCGTCCACACCGGTGTTCGAACGCCTCAAACGGTTGGAAGCCAAAGGATACATCAAAAAGTACATCGCCGTTCTCGATGCCGAAAAGCTCAATCAAGGCTTCGTAGTATTCTGCCGCGTAAAACTGCGCCGTATGAACAAAGAGATTGCACAAGCCTTTACCCGCGTCATTCAAGACATCCCCGAGGTTACCGAGTGCTACAACATATCGGGCAGTCACGACTACCTGCTGAAAATTCACGCTCCCAACATGAAGTACTATCAAGAATTTACCCTCAACGTACTGGGCACTATCGACAGCTTGGGTTCCATAGAGAGCACTTTCGTAATGGATGAGGTAAAGCACGAATATGGAGTGCACGTGTAAATATTTCGACACATCCTCTTGATTAATAGGATTATCAACGTATCTTTGTAAAACATTTATAACCCTTTAATAACTTCACTCTATGAAACAGTTTTTATTTATGATGCTCGCTGCATGTATGCTGACTGCTTGTGGCAGCGGAGCAACCAAAACAGAAGTCTCCGAAGAGGAGAGCACCACTGCACCTACCCCCGTTGCGCTCACCGCCGAACAACTGAAACCGTTGTCGTTCAACGAAATCTTTACCGCCATTACCGCCGAAGAGATTCCTACCGACGTATTTACGCTGGTGGCGAAAGATTTTACCGTTATCACGGCAGGCGATTCGACCAACTACAACTCCATGGTAGCCGGTTGGGGAGGCTGGGGTGTAGAATTTAACAAGCCCACCACATGGTGTATGCTGCGTGCCAACCGCTACACGTTGGAGTATATGCGCCGCGAACAGAAATACACGTTCTGCTATTTCGACGAAAGCTACAAGCCCGATATTATGCAGTTTGGTATGAAGTCGGGACGCGACAGCAACAAGATGAAAGAGAGTAAACTTCAAGCCGTAACCACACCGGGCGGAAGCATCGCCTACAAAGAAGCAAAACTCGTCATCGAATGTCGCTTGGTGCAGATTACCACCGTTTCGCCCGACGACTTCTACACCGAAGAGGGACGTAAGTTTGTTACCGATGCTTATGCCGAAGCCAAGGAGTGGCACAAAATGGTATTCGGAGAAATCACAGGCGTTTGGAAACGATAACTCACACTCCGTTCACACCCCATATACACACTAACTAATTTTTAATCCGGCATCTCCATGAAAACATTATTTATTGCATTTACCCTCTGCTGCGGTTTAACGCATGTTTGTGCCCAAGAGGTACGACAAAAGTTGATGTTGAATAACGATTGGCTGTTTTCTCTCGGAGATGCCGGAGATATGCAGAAAGACTTTACACACGGTACGGAGTATTTCACCTATCTCACCAAAGCTGCCTCATCGGGCGGAAACAAAGGACCTGCCTCTCCACAGTTTGCCGATAGTGCATGGCAGCAGGTATCACTTCCACACGACTGGGTGGTGGACTTACCTTACAGCGGCGAAGCAAGTCACAGCCACGGCTACAAAACCATTGGCTGGAAATATCCCCAAAACAGCGTAGGATGGTATCGCCGTAGTTTCCACATCCCTCAAAGTGACAAAGGTCGGCACATTGCCGTACGTTTCGACGGTATCTTTCGCGATGCACAAGTGTTTTGCAACGGTTTCTACTTGGGACACGAACCCAGCGGATATGCCACACAAGTGTACAACCTCACCGAATATCTGAATTACGGAGGCGAAAACACGCTTACCGTACGTGCGGATGCAAGCACGGAAGAGGGATGGTTTTACGAGGGAGCCGGCATCTACCGTCACGTATGGCTGCTCAAAAGTGCCCCACTGCACGTCAAAGAGTTCGGTACGTTTGTCACGGCAACCATAGACACCTCGGGCAAACATGCCGTTCTTAGCGTTGCCACCGAAGTGGTAAACGACGGTCTCATTCCCGCTTCTTTCAGCGTGACGCAACGACTCACCGACGCAGCAGGCAGAGAGGTGGCACAAAGTACTTCGTCGCCGTGCCGCCTTATACCCAAGGACGACACTACCTTGCAACATATACTCACCGTCTCTAATCCGACGCTTTGGGAGATAAACTCACCTTATTTATATACTCTTCACACCGATGTTTATTCGGACGGCAAGCTGACGGACAGTTACCCCACCACCGTAGGCATACGTTCCATACGCTTCGATGCAGACCAAGGATTCTTCTTGAACGGCAAGCCGGTGAAACTCAAGGGTACCAACCTTCATCAAGACCATGCCGGCGTAGGTGCTGCCATCCCCGACGAACTGTGGCGTTACCGCATTACCAAACTCAAAGAGATGGGTAGCAATGCCATACGCTGCTCGCACAATCCCGCCTCTCCCGCTATGCTCGACCTATGCGACCGCATGGGTATGTTAGTGATTGCAGAAAACCGCTTAATGGGTGTCAACAAAGAGCATAACGACTTGCTGCAACGCATGATAGAGCGCGACCGCAACCATCCGTCAATTATCCTGTGGAGCATCGGCAACGAAGAATGGGCTATCGAAGGCAACGAGAAAGGACGTGACATCGCACGCAGCATGACAGCCTTTGTGCATCGCATCGACTCTACCCGCCCAAGCAGCTACGGCAATTCGGGCGGACGCATCCTGCAAGAGGGGGTGGACGTGCAGGGCTACAACTACATTGTGCAAAACGATGTGGAAGGATTGCGCCAGCAGTTCCCCGACCGCAAGGCGTATGGCTCCGAAGAGACCACCGGAAGCGGTACACGCGGCATCTACTTCACCGACCAAACGAAGGGACGTATGGCATCTATCAACCGCGAAGGAGTGAAAGGGGTGTTCAATGTGATAGCCCGCGGTTGGAACTTCTACAACGAACGTCCGTGGCTGGGCGGCGTGTTCTATTGGACGGGGCTGGACTATCGCGGCGAACCCAATTCCCTATCCTACCCTGCTACCGGCTCTCAATTCGGCATACTGGACTACTGCGGTTTCTCCAAAGACGAAGCTTACTACCTGCAATCGTGGTGGACAGACCAACCCACGCTCCACATCTTTCCGCATTGGAATTTGACGGGACACGAAGGCGACAGCATCAGCGTGTGGATATATAGCAATTGTGACGAAGTGGAACTGACTGTCAACGGCAAACGATTGGGGCGTAAAGCCATGCCGCACGGCGGGTACCTCAGTTGGGAAACGATTTACCGACCTGGCAAAGTCACCGCCATAGGTTATACGGACGACAAGCGAGTGCTCCGTCGCACCGTCGAGACCACCGGAGTTGCCACACAATGCAGCGTAAAGCTGCACAAGCCGACACTCAAAGCTGACGGACAAGATGTCGTAGTTGCCGACATTACCCTGCTGGACAAGCAGGAACGCGAAGTCCCCGATGCCATGAACGACCTGACGGTTCGCGTATCGGGACAAGCCGTTATCTTGGGTTACGGCAATGGCGACTCGGCTTTCCGAGAGATAGAACGTCCCGTAGGAGACGAGCGTCAAACAATGAAAATCAAAGCATTCAACGGAAAGGCACAACTACTTATACGCTCCATACAAGCAGACACCGAAGAGGCGGTGCAGGAAGCGACATGGCACGTAGATGTTGAGTTGATGAAATAGACTTCTCCCTTACGCCTCCTCTTCTTCTTCGTCCTCCTTTTTGGGTAGCAGGCGTGGAGAGATACGTTTCTTGGGAGCAAGACTCATGCCGCGAAGCAGTTCGGCTTGGCGAACCAAGCTTCCGTTGCCGTCGGTGAGTTGGTTTATGGCTTTATCGTAATCTTTTTGCAGTCCGCCGATGTTGTCGCCAATGCGCAGGAAGGTATCGGTAAAGCCTACAATCTTGTCGTAGAGCAACGTGCCTCGCTTAATGATATCTTGCACATTGCGCACCTGATTCTCGCGTCGCCACAAATCGAGCGACAGTCGCAAGGCACTGATAAGGTTGGTCGGACTCATCAGCACCACCTTTTTATTATAGGCATACTCCCACAGGTTGGCATCGCTTTGCACCGCCAGCAGGTAAGCTCCTTCGGTGGGGACAAACATCATCACAAAATCGGGCGACTTCACATTGTAATGCGAATAGTCCTTGCGGCTCAACTCGTCGATGTGTGTGCGTACCGATTGCAAGTGTGCTTTGAGCAAGCGTGCCTGTTCTTCTTTGTCGGTTGTCGAAGTGTAGGCGGTATAGGCGGTAAGCGATACTTTGGAGTCGATAATGATTTCGCGTTCATCGGGATAGCGCACCACGATGTCGGGTTGCATCTTCTGTCCGCTTTCATCGTTCACAATCACCTTGCCTTGCTCGTCCTTGAGGAACTCCTGACGGAAATAATGCTCCCCCTCTATCAGTCCCGAAGCCTCCAACAGACGTTCCAGTATTACTTCGCCCCAGTTGCCCTGCATCTTCGTATCGCCTTTCAGGGCACGTGTCAGGTTGTTGGCATCTTCACTGATGCGGTTGTTCAGGGCAACCAGTTCTTTGATGCGGTCTTCGAGCGAGAAACGTTGTTTGGCTTCGTTTTCGTACACCTGCTCCACCTTCTCGCGGAAGCTTTTGAGGTTATCGCCCAGCGGACGCAGCAAGTTATTGATATGTTCGGAGTTGAGTTTGGTAAAGTCGTCAGCCTTACTCTTAAAGATGCGGTTGGATAGATTCTCGAACTCGACATTCATGCGGCGGTGCAATGCTTCAGACTCTTCCGCCTGCTGTTTCAGTCGCTCTGTCCACTGCTTTTGCTGTTCGGCAAGACGTTCGTTTGCCACACGCTCTTGGTCGGCAAGACGTTCGTTCGCTATGCGTTCTTGGTCGGCAAGGCGTTCGTTGAAGAGGCGTTCTTGTTCCGCCGTTCGTTCGCGTGCCGCCTGTTCCTGTACTTTTAAACTACTTACTTTCCGTCCGATTGCCAGCGCGCCTATCAGCCCGCCTACCATCATTCCAATGATTAACCACACTATTTCCATACGCTTTTATCTTACTATCCATTTGAAACGCAAAAATAGTGCTTTTTTACTCACTCAGGCTTATACATTCCCAATTTCTCCAGCAGATACGTCACCCAACGGTTGGACATACCATAGAACCACACCAACGGTATGAAGCAAAACAGAAAGCGTTTTGCCGAATAAGCCATAACGTTCTGTATGCTGTCCCACTTGTAATCCACCTGATAGAGAGCTATCATATAGAGCACGGTGGCGGCGACTATCATGACAAGCAGAGGCAGGTTATCGCCTTTCTTAAACAGGTTGCGTACATTGAGCAGCAACGACAGCAGGAAGAAGATAAAGCTCCAGCCGTAAAACTGCGTGTTAAGGTAGTGCGCCTTCATATAGGTGAGGATAACTCCCGCTTTGTCGGCATCCCAATAGGGATGAAGAATGGCGATGCTCTCGGTATAGAAACCGTTGATTTTGGAGAACACCACCCACAATACGGCGGGAAAGAGAGTAAGACCGAAAAACAGTCCGAAGCTGCGCCACTGCTTGGTTTGCAAGATACGGACAAACACCACCGACAAGGCAGCGAGTATAAACACCACGCCGTCGGTACGCGTCCACATGTTGAGTCCCAGCAACAGCGAAGCAGCATAGAGGTCTCTCTTTTCGCCTCCGCGCATCCACAAAGTCACATAGATGATGCCCAGCGAAGCACTTACCGCATGGATAACGTTGGTAGCGGACATAGACGAGAAGGCTATCATCTCGGGAGTAATCATCATAAAAAAGGTGGCTATGGCGGCACCCGTGTGACCGACGACACGTCTCATGCTTCCGTAGAAAGCTATCAGCAGCGAGAGGAACATCAATGCCGGTATCAGCTTGGAGGTAGTAGCACCCAAGATATAGACAAAAGCGTAGCTCAACTGCACCATAGGAGCATAGACGATGTAACTGCCGGCAGCGTGTATGCCCGTCATGTATCCGGCATCAAAGAGGCTCAGCCCCTTCAGCGTATGCTCTTGTGCAATGACGTAGCCGATGGTGTCGAAGCCCGCCAGACTGTCGCGGTCGAATGTGGGAAAGTAGATACATTTGGCAAAATTCATGTACTCTATATAGACGATAAGTCCGATAAACAGCAGCCACACCAGACTGTAATCGGCAAGCACCGGACGCTTAAATCCCTTGTAATGTGCCTTCACCGAATCTCTGCGAAGCCACAGTGGCACCGACAACACTACGACCGACAACAACAGGTTGACCAACAACGTAGCGGGAGTAAGGGCGATGCCCGCCAGATTGACTACCGCCATTAAGAGGGTCTGCAACCCCATACCCAGCGGAAAGGAAAGTCCTATCTTCTCTGTTTCGGAGAATTTAACCGATAAGACATTCGTCAGCAGATAGCCGGCGAGACAAGCCAAAAAGATTCCTGCGACAAGCATATTAATAGAGGTATTAGTGAGGGGTTACGGGTAATACTGCATGTTGATAGGTAGAGTCGACCGGATAAGACAGGTGTTGCCTGCCTTCGCCGTTGACAATCGCCACATGGGTAATCTTATCGGCATATTTATTGGTCGTCAGTTCGTCTTCGGTGACCAACTTGCGCGGATAGAGAAAACGCGTCGCATAGATTTTGTTGAATATCTCTTGTGTAAACGGTGAGCCGGCTTTCTTGAACGCACGCACCGTAGGATAGAGGATGACCGCATCTTTTGGGGTCTCTTGCTTGATATACAGCAGGTATTCGTAGCTGGCACCCAACTTCATTTGCATCTTTTGGTCGAATGTCGCTTTGGGATGTTTACGGATTAGCTCCATGTTCTGCTTCAGCAAACCGCTGTACACCCAGTGATAGGCAGGTTGTTTGGTCAGGGCATAGCTCACCAGCAGTATTCCCGCCACGAGTAGCAGCACATTCATCAAGAGGCGGTTTGATTGTTTCTTTTTTTCCATTGATTGCCGAATTTATATTTTACCAAGATTGCGATAGCTTCCACGCCGTCTTTCCAGCGTATCTTTTTTCCCTCTTTTTTAGAGCGGGGATAGTAACGGATAGGCAGTTCTTTTATCCGATAGCCCAGTCGCAACACTTTTGCAGTCACTTCGGGACAAAAGCCGAAGCGGTCGCTCGTCAACGGAACGGACTTCAGCAGTGTTGCGTCGAACATTTTGTAGCAAGTAGGTTCGTCGGTAATTCGTTGTCCGTAGAGCAGACTGGTAACCAGCGACACCAACCGTCCTCCCAGATAGAACGAGAAGTAAGAGAAGTTGTTGTCGCGGTTCAAGATACGCGACCCGTACACTACCTTGTACTCGCCCCGCAAGATTGGTTGCAACAGAGCAGTATAGTCGTCGGGATCGTATTCCATATCGGCATCTTGTATGATGATTACTTCGCCCACCGCATGCTGTATGCCGGTACGCACGGCATATCCTTTACCCCTGTTTTGCGGATGTTTGATGTACTGAATGTGAACGTTCGGATGATTCTCCTTTACCTGACGAATCACCTCCGCAGTATCATCGGTAGAACAATCGTCTACTATTACAATATCTTTTGTTATGGGATGCGGTAATTTCGTCCGAATAATCTTTTCCATTATCAGACCTATAGTGTTCCGCTCGTTGTAAGCGGGGATAATGACAGACAGTCTCTCAACGGTGTTATCCATTCGTGCATAGTTTTAAATTAGTACTGTGTTATAATGTGCTTTAGTTTGTAGAATAATTATTTAAGCGCGAGCAAAAGTATCTATTTTTTTTGCAAGATATTTGTTTGTATGCTGTTTTAACTATTGGGTGGGTTTGATAATGTGCTAATTAATAATGTGTCATTCTGTCAAAACGTCAAACGAACCCTCGAAAAACGGGCTTATTTCGGACTAAAGTACGGCTCGGTGACTTTCGTGCGAGTGTAGCGCGTTAAACTATGTAAAATAAGCTACTCAATGCGCACATTCACAGAAAGATATGAAGAATTTATGTCAAAATACTAAAAGCACGTTCAGCGCGGAAAAACAACCCCAAAAAGAGCTTTATGAAATTATCTTGCCGAGTTATCGCGATAACTTGCCGGGATAACACAATAATTTGCCGGGATATACAGCTTAACTTGCCGAGATAATTTATTCGGCGGGCAGTTGATTCGTTGTTTTCTCGTCGACAGTTTGTTGTTTTCGCGTTGACAGTTCGTTGTTTCCGCCGAGTTGATTCGTTGTTTTCGCCGAGTTGATTCGTTAAGTAGCGGGGAATAATGCGTAACGTCCGGTTTAAAGGCACGTTTTTCGCAAAGTACGAGTTAGCCGAAAACGCAAAAACACGACATTATGACACGTAAATCGGATATTTAACAACTTCGTGATCATAAAGCAAGGAAGAAAACGAAAGAGAAAGAAGAAGAAAGAAATAGAGTTACTCCCTGCTCTAACTCAACTCCTCCAGATAGTTCAGCAGATTGACTTCGCGTCCAAGCCCCAGTTTCTTGCGGATGCGGTAGCGTATGGTTTCGACGCCCCGCACCGACAAATTCATCAGCGGAGCTATCTCTTTGCTGGAGAGGTTCATCTTGAGATAGGCACACATCATGCGTTCGTTGAACGTCAGGGTGGGATGTTTGGCTTGCAGGCGCGTCATAAAGTTGTTGTGCATCAGGTCGAATTGCTCTTCGATGCGCTGAAGCACCTCTTCGGAGTGAGTGTTGGTATCAATCTTGCTGCTAAGTACCAGCAGTTGCTGTCGCACCTCTTTCTCGTTGCCGTCTTTCACCAGCGACATTACTTTATGTAGCTCGCCCTTGATGTTGGTAAGAATTTCGTTCTTACGAGTGAGGTTAATCAACAGATTGGCAGTCTGCACCCGTTCGCGCTCTGCCATTTCGCGGTCTTTTTCTTGCACCACTTGCTGCTTTTTACGTTTCACCCGCCGGTTGTCCCATTTGTAAACAGCGACCACAGTCCCCAGCATCAGCATGATATAGCACAGATAGGCAATGGTAGAGCGGTACCACGGAGGCAGAATGCGAAAGTCGAAGCTGTCGCCCGCCACCTCGCCGTCGGCAAAACGTGCACGCACCTCGAAAGTGTATCTGCCTTCGGGCAGGTTACTGTACTCTTTGGTGGCCGATACGCCGGGCGTCGACCATTCACCTTGATTCAGACGGCATTGGAAAAAGACCTCTTCGTCGCCCGAAAACGAGTAAGAGCCGAACTCAAACCGCAGGGAGTTGTTGAGGTATGATATTTGCGGATAGGGCGTGGTCGCTCTATAATTAAAGGTGTAAAGCAGACTGTCGCGCGGTTCGGTAGTGAGCACGTCGCCAATACGTACCGAAAAGTGCTTTTCGACAGACGAGCGCACGGTGGAGGTCGTCATAAAACCATTGTAGTGAGGCACCAGCAACAACGAATCGGAAAGCACGACAAAGGTCTCGGCATCGGGTACCAATTCGGTCATTTGCCGGTTGAACAATATCACCTGTAAAGAGTCCGACAGCGCATCGGCTACACATACGCCGTAGGAGGTGAGTCCGAAGAGGCGGTCGTTTTGCTGTGTAAGGTGATAATAAAGCGACTCTTTGCCCAAGCGGCGGTTCAACGTTTCGTCGGGCACTATCCGTCCGCTCGGAGCATCGTAACGGTAGAACCCTTCGGGTGTGGAGAAGCAGATTGCATCGCCCGTTTTGTGCAGACGTACTTTGCCTGCGGGCAGTCCGTCGTCGACACCGAACTCGGTACGGCTCAACACACGTGTAAGTGTACTGTCCAACTGCACCCGGTAACAGCGGCTCAAGTCGGTAAGCCACAGCACCCGTTCAGACTCTTGCGCAAAGAAGCGAAAAGAGTCGTTGATGCCTTCGATGCGGCGTATCTCCGCGCGTTCGGATTGTTCCGTCAGCAAACAAATGCCGTCGTACACACCGATATAGAAACAGTCGTCGCGCCCCATAACTGCCTGTCCGGTCCATGCACCGCTAAGAGTGCCTATGCGTTTGAGTTGTTCGCCTTCGATAAGAAACACCCCCCGGTCGTGAAAGCAAAACAGACGGTCGTTGATGCGCGACAAGCCCCATACCTGACCGCTGCTGTGAGGAATCATACGAATGGGCAAACGATGATCCGACAGCGTGCCGCCGTAATCCATGACATACAGTCCGCGACTGGTACCCAAGTAGAGACGGTTGCCGTCCGGCAAAGCACAGTAGGCGGCTCCGTACGAGTCGCGCGAGGGATAGAGATTACTCCACGGCAAACTCAGACAGATACAGTCGATGCCGTTGTCGGTGCCCGCCCACAGGTTTTGTTCGGCATCGAAGGCAAGCGACAGCACGGTGTTGTTTTGCAGTCCGTTCGCTTCGTTGAAATAGCGAATGTCACCCGTACGGATGTTCATCACCGCCACGCCGCTCCGAATGGTACCCAACGCCAGCAAGTCGCCCGAAAGAGTGGCACAGAACACATCGTTGCGCATCAGGAAGTCGTCTATCGGGGTAGAAACGGCTTCGCAACGATGTCCGTCGCAGAAGAAAAGTCCGTCGGTGGCAGTAACCACGGTGATGCCTCCGTCGGCAGGCAAGATGCCGCGAATACGTTTGTCGTTGAGCCTTCCGCTGCCGTTGAGAGGAATAAACTGATTGCCCATCAACACCTTCACTCCTTCGGAAGTACCGGCATAGAGCACACCGTCCGCTACGCCCGAACAGTCGATTTTGCAACCCACATCTATATCGGTGTAATGTCCGTGAACATATTTAAGGAAGCGGGTGTCGCCTTGCAAAAACAAAACATTATCCATTTCGTGTATGCCCCACACATTACCGATGTAACGACGAGCGTCGCTCAGCGAATCGGACATACAGATGTAGCGCAACACTCCGTGCGCATCAGGCTCGAAGTATCCAAATTCGGAGATACCACCCGCATAGATACGGCGATACGTGTGCGACGGCCACACGGAACGCACATTCATGCCGTTGTGCAGCGGAAAGAGCGTCCATGTGTTGCCGTTGTATTGCAGCAGTCCGTTCTGATTGGCGAAGTACATCCAGTCGGTGTTGTAGGAAGCAATGTCCCACGTCTGCGCACCGCTGCGGGCGGACTGTAGTTTGGAGTAGTTGATAATGAAATTGTTCCGCCCGCCGACCGTAGCGGCACGCACATCGGCAAGCGAAACGAGAATGACCGTCCACAAGAGGATTACTCTCAGTGTGTGTGGTTTGCTTTTCATAAGAATAAAGGGTTAATACGGAACAAATATAGTTCCTTTTCCCTATTTTATTCAAGTGTAAAGGGAACTTTCGCCTTCACGTCGTCGGCGGAGGCGGCTATAATAGCTTCGAAAGCACCCGGTTCTGCCACCCAGCGGTGTGCATTGTCGTCGAAGTAACTCAATGCCGCACGGTCGATAGTGAAGCTTATTTCACGACTTTCGCCGGCAGCCAGCTTCACCTTACGGAAAGCTTTTAACTCCTTGGCGGGACGCGGCAACGACGACTTTTTATCGCCGATATAGAGTTGCACCACCTCTTCGCCTTCGCGTGTGCCGGTGTTGGTGAGCGTCAGCGTAAGCGTCAGTGTGTCGTCGGCAGTCATCTTCTTCTTATCGAGCACAGGCTTGCCGTAAGCAAAAGTGGTGTAACTCAATCCGTGTCCAAAAGGGAAGAGCGCTTTTACCCGACGCTTGTCCATGCCCCGATAGCCCACAAAAAGACCCTCCTCGTAAACCACGTCGACGGTGTCGGCAGGATGTTGGAGCTGTGGCATGGGGGCGATACCGGCGTCTTCGAGCTTCACAGGAAAGGTAAAAGGAAGCCGTCCCGAAGGGTTGACCTTACCGATGAGTACGTCGGCGAGCGCATTTCCGGCTTCGCTGCCCAGATACCAACCTTGTAGCACGGCAGGCACTTGGTTTATCCACGGCATTGCCACGGCGTTGCCCGATATGTTGACCACCACCATGCGAGGATTGACTTTCGCCAGCGCACTGATGAGGCGGTCTTGTGCGTAAGGCAATCCCAGTTCGGTGCGGTCGGCACCTTCGCAGTCTTGATGCTCGCTTTTGTTGAGACCACCCACAAAGATAACGTAGTCAGCCGAGCGTGCAGCTTCCACGGCTTCGGCAATCAGCTCGTCCGCCGTGCGCGAGTCGTTGAGGTCTTGTCCCGACTGCACGCCGTTGTAGCTTCCGCCTACATCGCCCACGTAACCTCGCACATATTTCACGGTGCCTTGTGTGCTCACCTGCTTGCGCAAACCGTCGAGCGGAGATATTTCGTAGCGTACTTTAAGTGACGAACTACCTCCTCCTACGGTCATCATCTTTACGGCATTCTCGCCTACCACTACAATAGTGGGTTTACGACTGAGGTCGACAGGTAGCACGCCACCGTCGTTCTTGAGCAATACAATGCCTTCGCCGGCAATGCGGCGTGCAGCTTCGGCGTGTTCGGGCGAGTTCATCGACCCCAACGGTTTGCCGGCATCCATGGCGGTGCGCAACGCCAACCTCAACACGCGACGCACCTTGTCGTCCAGTTCGCGGGTGGTATATTCGCCTTTCTCTATCAGTTCCATGTAAGGTTGCGCCAAATAGTAGGCATCGTATGCGTTGGTTTTGCCCATACTTAGTCCGTCTGTCCACGTGCCGAACTCCATATCAACCCCTTGAGTGATAGACGAACGCGTATCGTGTACGGCTCCCCAGTCGGAAATGGCAACGCCGTCGAACTGCCACTCACCGCGCAGAATGTCGTTGAGCAACCGTTTGTTTTGCGCGGCATGTTCGTTGCGATAGAGGTTGTAGGCAGGCATGATAGCCCACGCTCCTCCTTCGGTAACCGCCGCCTTGAAAGCAGGCAGGTATATTTCGTAGAGCGTACGGTCGTCCACCACCACATTGTATTGATGACGCAAAGTCTCTTCGTTATTGAGGGCATAGTGCTTTACACAAGCTGCCACTCCGTTTTGTTGTACACCTTTTATATAAGGTACCACCATGCGCGAGGCAAGGTAAGGGTCTTCGCCCATGTACTCGAAGTTGCGTCCGTTCAGCGGGGTGCGGTAGATGTTGACACCTGGTCCCAACAGTACGTCTTTCTTGCGGTAGCGCGCCTCTTCGCCAATGGAACGTCCGTAGAGTAACGCCATGTCGGGGTTCCATGTGGCAGCAAGAGCGGTGAGTGCAGGGAAAGCCATACACGAGTCGTTCGTCCAGCCCGCCTGATCCCACTCGTCCCACAGCACTTCGGGACGGATGCCGTGCGGTCCGTCAGTCATCCACAGTTCGGGAATGCCCAAACGAGGTACACCCGCCGAACTGAATTTGGACTGCGCATGTATCACACCTATTTTCTCTTGCAGAGTCATGCGACTCAACGCATCTTCCACTCTCTCTTCCAACGGGAGTGAGGCATTCCGATAGGCAGGGAGTTGTGCCGCAGCAAAGGCGAAAGCAGCTACCGTAAAAGCCATTGTTACATAAAAACGTTTCATTGTTCTTTCGTTTATTTTATAATACTAACTTCTTTGGAGCTACGGCAATGGATTCAGCCCCAACGCCCTGATGTAGCCCTGTTGCACTTCGCAATTTTCGAAGCGTGCAGCCTCAACAAACTGCATCAGCGCCTGCATAGCCTCCGTATGGTCGGGACGTACCTCACGTATCTCTTTGTAAGTGGTGCGCGGTGCTTCGGCAAAACGTACCACAAGGCTGTCCCACCGTTCCGGTCGGCGGATACCCATAAAAGCGGAGTTATCGACTTTCTTGTAAGGCCAGAAGGTCCAACCGATGTTGTTGGTTTCCATAGTGCGGCAAAAAGCAGCCATCCACTCATCGGTGTTGTGTCCTATCTCGCCCATATACATGGGGCGCTGCACACTGTCGCGAAACTGTATGAAGTGCCCGATAGCCTGTGTAGTAGGTTCACCGCCGTAACGATGACACGTGTACATGATTTGCTTGTCGAAACGGGTGTCGTAAAGCTGGGCGAAGTTGCTGTTCCATTGCGCGCCTCCCAACAAAATAATGTGATGAGGGTCTTCCTTTCGAATCGCCTCTACACCTATTTTATATAGCGAAGCCAAGCGCAGGTTCAGCGAGTCCATGTTGTCGAAATAGGGTGCAATAGGCTCGTTCATCAATTCGTAGCCCAGAATAACGGGTTCGTCTTTGTAGCGGCGGGCAATGCGTTGCCAGATGTCGGCAAAAAGTGCCTGCGAAGCTTTGCTCTCGAAAAGCCACGGATAACCGTAACTGTCGTCGATGTTGTCGCCCGTCTGTCCGCCGGGAGCATCGTGCATATCGAGTATCAGGTAAAGTCCGGCATCGCGGCACCACTCCACCAATGCATCTATGCGGACAAAACCCTCGTTGCGGTTGGAAGCCATGCCCATATAGTCTTCGTCGGTGAAGAGCTTGTAATGGAACGGCAGGCGAATGGTATTACAACCGGCCTGCTTGATGTAGTCGATGTCGGCACGGGTGATGTAGTTCTCTTTGAACAGCAACCAGAACTGATTGGCGGCATCGGGACCTACCAACTGTCGCACCATTTCGTCGATAAAATGTGCCGAGTTGGTTTTATCGAAGCCAAACATATAGCCTTCGGGATTGAGCCAGTTGCCTAAATTAGTGCCTTTGATGAACAGTTTACTGCCATCGGGACGAATGAGGTCGGTACCGCTGACACGCACAAAAGCGTCTGCCGACACACGCTCTTCGCCGGAACGGGTGCAGCCTACCACCATAAGGAGGCTGCACCCCACGATAAGGGTCAGAATCTTTTTCATCGTAATCATTGCTTTTGGAAGACACGTACGTACTCTATCTCGTAAACGGCAGGCAACTTGCTTTCGTCCACGCCTTGCGCCCCACCCCAGTTACCACCCCATGCGAGGTTGAGCTTGAGGTAGAAAGCAGCGTTGAAAGGCCAAGTGTCTTTGTTGCCCTGATTGTCGTTTTGGAAGGTGAAGTGACACACGCCGTCGCAATATCCTTTAATGGAAGCTTCGGTCCACTCCAGCGCATACACATGAAACTCGCCTTCGGCTCCTTCCACCAGCCGTTCGCCGGTTTTCTGTGTGCCTATGCTGTGATTGTAAGCCTTGGTGTGTATGGACGACGATACGTAATTGGGACGGTAGCCCACCTCTTCCATAATGTCAATCTCACCGTCATCAGGCCATGCCGTAAAGTGTTGCGGCATCATCCAGAAGGCAGGCCAAGTGCCTTTGCCCGACGGTAATTTGAGGCGTGCCTCAAAGTAGCCGTACTTCCAGCTTTTGCTTGTATTCATGCGGACGGAAAGTACTTCGTCCCCCACTTTCTTCGCTATGATTTTAAGTGTACCATCGCTCACTACGGCGCAAGTATCCGTGCCGCGAACAGCGTCGATGTAGGTCTCCAGTTCGTTGTTACCCCAGCCTCCACCACCGGTTTCGAACCACCACTCGCTGCGGTTGGGCAGGGCGGGAGCACCGTCGGCACCCCGCGGAGCATCAAACTCATCGTGCCACACCAGCGTGTAGCCTTCGGGGGCTTTTATCTCGTTAATGGCAGGGTCGATGCCTTGCTTTACGTCGAGTGTCTTGCGGTAGTTGCCCGATTTGAAGGTAAGGGTAGCCGTCCGTTCTTGTCCGTAGCTGTTTTTGGCGACGGTAACCTTTAGGGTGGTAGTGCCGGCGATGCCGCCCGAAGGCGAGCAGGTACACCACTCTGCGTCAGAACTCACGCCCCACTCAGCATTGGCGGTAACGGTGACCGTTTGTGTTTGTGCCGCATAGTCGGGTGTCAGAAGCTCCGCAGACAACCCGATGCTTACTTCCGGCTCGGGGGGAGTGACTTTATTGTCACTCCCGCAAGCCGCAATCCCCAATAGGGGGAAGTATAACAAGTAGAAAAATGTCTTCATCAGGGCACGCGTTTAAATGAATATCGCCAAGAGATACCGGTGTCGACCGATGAAAGCTGTATGCTGTTGGGGGTCATCTTGGTAATCTTGAACTTCGGATTGTGATACACCGCATCGCCCGGCATGTAGGTGAAATAGGTATCGGCAGGAAGCACCAGATAGTAAGCCCCACTCTCTTCCACAACCTGATAAGTGGTGGTCTGTTCGCTTACCGGAGCATCGAAATCCTGCCCGTTGGCAGTATTGTAGTCGGGGAAAAGCGTAACGCCCGTGTTGACGTATATCTCGCCGTCGGGACCCGGATTGAAGGTATAGTTGCCGTCGGCGGTGAAGGTCATCAAGTCGTCGTAGATACCCCAGTCGGCTTTCTCGTTAGGACCGGCACTCCACCAGTTGGTAGGGCTATCAGGACTTTCGCCGCAGCCGAAGTGTCCGGCAAACGAGCTGTCCCACGTCCATGTGCCGACAATGCCTTCGGCGTATTGGCTCGGGTCGAGGTCTTCGACTACTTCACCGCTTTCAAACAACTCTTTCGGTATAAATTCGTAATGCCACGTGATGCCGCTTTGCACACTGGTCAACACGATTTTGTTGTCCGAGAGAGAGTATATCTTGAACTTGGGCGTTTCGTACTGTTCGTCGCTCGACAGATAGCCTACCAGCGTGTGGGCGGGGAACACCAAATAGAGGTCTTCGCCCTCGTATTCCATTTCCCAAGTGCTGACTTGTTGATCTACGGGTACCATGTAATCGGCTCCGTCGTTGGTGTTGTACTGACTGAAGGCTGCCACGCCGGTGTTGACATACACCGTACCTCCGTCGCCCGGATTATAGGTATAAGTACCGTCGACGTTGAAAGTAAACGAGTCGTCGTACATGCCCCAATCTTTCTTGTCTTCGGCAGGTGCCGACCACCAGTTCAGTCCGTCGGTGCCCGGTTCTCCGCAACCGAAGTGTCCGGCTACGCGCGAGTTCCATACCCACGTTTTGGAGATTGTGCCGCACAGTTGCGCCACCTTGGCAAGGTCTACCAGTGTGTTGTCCAGCGTAAATTCGCGCGTCACACTGCCGTCGCTGATACCGTTGCGGTTGCCCACCTTCAGTTCGGCGGTGTAAGTGCCTGCCTTGGCAAACACTTGGGTAAACTTAAACTGCGTGTTACGGGTGGTGTTGGTGCCGTTGTTGATAATCCATATCGGATAGCTGTCGGCGCCGGTGTACTCAAAAGTCACCGTATTGGTTTCTTGATTTACACTGATAGTAAAGTTATTGGCTACGTTGCTGACCGATGGCAGACCGGCCTCGTCGACCGTCGCATATTCTTCGGGAGCGCAGGCACTCAGCCCTGCCGTCACCAGAAGAGTTAGAAGGCTATATGCAAATGTTTTCATTGTCTTATCAGAGTATAGAGTTAATAACTGTTTTGTGTTAACGTACCTTGTGCCGCATCAATCTCCGATTGTGGTATAGGCAGATACTTTTTGGAAGCCGTCCATGCATTGGTGCGGTAACCGTATGCGTCGGGCACCAGCACCTGTGCGGCACGGTCGGTACGGATCAAGTCCCAGTAGCGTTTGCCTTCGCCTACAAATTCCAGCCGTCGTTCTTGCAAGATGTTGTCGATGGTGGGGCTAAGGTTGTCGGTAAGTCCGGCACGGTGATGCACCCGGTTGAGGTAGGTTGCCGCATCGCCCGTACCCGAGGTGCCGCGTGCCAACAATTCGGCGGCATTGAGTAACGCCTCCGAGAAGCGGTATATGCGCAGGTTGTTACCAAAGTTGAGGTCGCCGTCGGCATTGTGGTTGGCATTGTATCCGCTACGTGCCACATACTTGTCGAGGAAGAAACCGGTGTCTTGGTAGCGTGCGCCGTAGCTTCCCGCAGCAGCAGCGTTCCAACAAGTGGCATCGCGGCGAGTATCGTTGGCGTCAAACATAGCGTAGGTTTCGGCACGTACGGGAGCGAATCCCCAGCCGTTGTCGTGTCCGTCGGTGCCGTCAGCCCAGCCCGAAGGACTGATAAGACGCGGCAACACGGTACCGCCGGTATTGAGCGGAGCACCCCACGAACGTCCGCCTTGGTCGTTCATATAGTTGATTTCCCAAATGGACTCAATGTTCCATTCGCCTTCTTCGAGGAAGATAGTACCATAGTCGGGCACAAGGTCGTACTGTCCGGAGTTGATAATCTCTTCCATATATTTCAGTGCATTGGCATAGCGGCTTTCGTCCTTTTGGTACATCACCACCTCGGCATAAAGCATATACGCCATGGCACGGGTGACGCGTCCGCTGTTGGCATCGGTCGCCTTCATGGGTAGCACGTTGGCATTGATGGCAGCTTCGAGGTCGGCTACAATGCCGTCGTACACTTGGTCGGCAGTGCTTTGTTCTGTCAGATAGGGGAACTCCAAGTTTTCGTTATAGTAAGGGATGTTGCCCCAGAACTTCCACAGCAGGTTATAGTAGAACGCGCGCAACACTTGTGTTTCGGCGAGCCACAGTTTTTTGTTGGCTTCGCCCACGTTGGTAGCTTCGTTCATATAGAAGAAGACCTCGTTGCAACGTTTCACACCCGAGTAGCCGCTCACCCAGATACCGGCAATCACGGCTGTGGGGCGGGCTTCGTAGTTCATCATATAGTGCCAATTGGCATTGTCGCTTTTGCCGGAGCCACCTACCCAGATGTCGTCCGCCATAATGTCGCTCATGATGTTGAGCGGATTGTATTCGCCCATGCCCCAGTCGAACCATTTCAGAGGGTCGTAGGCGGCAACCAGCGATTCGAAGACGCGCGCTTCGCTATCGAAATATTCGTCGATAGAGATTTGCGACGGAGACTTTACGTCCAGAAAACTTTCCGAACAAGAGTTGGCAGTAAGCAAAACGCTTGCGAGGCAAACTGCCGAAAGGATATGTTTATACTGTTTCATTGTCATCTAAGGCTAAAGGATTAAAAACTGAGGTTAGCGCCTATGGTAATGGTGCGTGCCTGCGGATAGATGCCGCGGTCGACACCCAGCGAAGTGCCGCCCGATGATATTTCGGGGTCGAAACCTTCGTACTTGGTAAACGTCAGCAGGTTCTCGGCTGCCACGTAGAAGCGCAGCGACGACACAAACACCTTGCGGGTAAGTGTCTGCGGCAGGGTGTAACCCAACTGAATATTTTTCAACCGCAGGTAAGAGCCGTCTTTTACATAGAGGTCCGACGATACCCAGTTAATGGCATCGGCATATTCGTAGCGCGGCAGGGTGTTGCTGCTACCGTCGCCTGTCCAACGGTTCAACATGTAGGTAGGCAAGTTCACCGATGCGAGGTCGGTGCGACGGGTAGCATCGTACACATCGTTGCCTGCTGTGCCTTGCCACAACATGCTAAGGTCGAAGTTACGCCAGCTCACGTTGAGGTTGATGCCGAATGTCCAGTCGGGCATACCTTTACCAATCATGGTTTGGTCGGCAGTCGTAATGCTTCCGTCGTTATCGGTATCGACAAAGCGAACATCGCCGGGTACGGCATCGGGTTGTATCAGTCCGTTGGCACCGGTATAGCTATTTATCTCGTTGTAGTTTTGGAAGATGCCGTCGGTTTTATAACCATAGAAGTACGGGAAGGGCAGACCGTTTTGTGCACGACTGATAGTTCCCAGTCCCTGCACGCCGTCCAAGCTCGCCCAACCGGTATCGTTGCCGTAGTTGATGAGTTCGTTCTTTACGTACGAGGCATTTCCGCCGATACGGAAGTTCCAGTCCTGCACACGGAAGCGGTAGTTGGTTTCAAGCTCAAAGCCGCTGTTTTTCATTTCTCCCACATTACCGGTGGGACGCGATTCGCCTACATATTGCGGAATAGGCATGGTCATCAGCATACCGGTGGTCTTCTTGATGTAGTAATCCATGGAGAGTGTCCACGCATTGTTGAAGAAGCCGAAGTCGAGACCGATGTCGGTCTGTGTGGTCTCTTCCCACGTCAGGTTGCGGTTGGGCAAGATGCTGGGCTTAGTGCCTATGCTAATGGTTTCGATGCCTTTGCCAAAGTCGTAGTTGTTGTTGGTTGCGGTAAGTGCCACGTAAGCAAAGTCGCCGATGTTGTCGTTACCGTTCTTACCCCACGATGCACGCACTTTGGTGGTAGTCCACCAGTCGGGACGTTCTGCCATAAAGGCCTCGTTGGTGAGGTTCCAGCCTACCGATGCCGAGGGGAAAGTGGCATAACGGTTGTTGCTACCGAAGCGTGACGAACCGTCGCGGCGTACCGTAACCTGTAACATGTAGCGTTCGTCGAAGTCGTAGCTCACACGCCCGAAGAGCGACGCCAGTGTGTTAACATTGTGTGCCCCACCCCATGCATTGCGGTCGCCATTGGCTTGCAAGCCTGTGGTGAAGTCGAGGTTCACACGCGAGGGGTCTTCTTCTATCATGTCGCGTGCAAAACCGCTAAGGCTGCGTCCGCTCGATTTCTTTGCCGATTGTCCCAACACCACCGCTACGTGGTGACTGCCGAAGACTTTGTCGTACGACAGTGTATTTTCGAGCTGCCATACGGTACCGCGACTTTGTCCGGAAGTAACGCTGGAACGGTCGGCGTAATTGTTTGCCGTGAGGTAATATTTCTTGGTGTAGCTGTCGTTACCCCAAAACGAGAGGTCGACGCCATAGCTGGTGCGGAACGACAAGGCATCCCAAATGTTGAGTTCGGCATAGAAGTTGGAGACAAATTTATGCGACCACCCTTTGCTTGCCGGCAGCGAAAGACTTGCCAGCGGATTGGTTATTTCGTTGTAGCTGGGACCGGCTATCATGTAGAGCCGTCCGTTTTGCGGGTCGCGCACGGGGGTAAAGGTGGCAATGGTGCCGTATTGAGCCAGCGTAGCCGCTTCGTCTTCGGCATAAACACCCAGAATGGGCGACAACATCAGGGCACTACCCAGCGGCGAACCGAACTCGGAGTTGGTGGTGATGCCGGTGGACTTAACGCGTGCATACGAAGCGTTGACACCTATCTTTAGTTTGTTGAGGAAGTTGCGCGACTTGGTTTCGTCGAACAGTGTATAGTTGGTGTTGCTGCGCAGCGTGAGGCGCTCGTAGTTGGAACGCCCGTAGTTACCGCCCACAATACCTTCTTGCGTAAAGAATCCCAGCGAAAGGTAGTAGTCCACCTTTTCGGTACCTCCCGAGATGCTAAGTTGATGATTGGCTACGGGGGCGTTTTCGTTGAACACCTCTTTCTGCCAGTCGGTACCTTCGCCGTACGAATAGGGGTCGGGATAGATAATTTCGCCGCCCGAATTTACCGAACCTTCGTTCATCATGATGGCATATTCGGTGGCATTGAGTACCTCACGATGTTTCCACGGGTTTTGCCATCCGTAAGAGACATCGTACGTCACGCGTGTGCGTTCCTGACGCCCGCTTTTGGTAGTCACTAATATCACACCGTTGGCAGCACGCGTACCATACACCGCACCCGAAGCGGCGTCTTTGAGTACTTCGATAGACTGAATGTCGGTGGGATTGAGGTAGTCTATACCTCCTTCGATAGGCATGCCGTCCACAATATAAAGCGGATCGGCGTTGTTGTAAGTACCTACACCGCGGATGCGGATGCGCGAACCGTCGCCCGGTTGTCCCGAAGCCGAAGTAGCGGTAACACCGGCGGCAAGTCCCTTTAATACATTATCTACGCGCGTAGGAGGAATCTCTGACAAGTCGTCCGCCGATACGCGTGCTATAGCTGCCGTAACCACACTCTTTTTCTGCGTGCCGTAGCCTATCACCACGACTTCGTTCAGTATTTCGGTATCTTCGTGCAGCACGACTTGCAGTTGGTGCCGACCATTTACCGACACATCTTGAGGCTGGTAGCCCACATAAGAGAATGAGAGAACAGCGTTTGACGGAACCGACAGAGAGAAACGGCCGTCTGCATCAGTGATAGTACCTGTGGTTGTATTTCCTTTCACCACCACGTTTACTCCGGGTAACGGTTCGTTGTCCGAAGCACCTACCACCGTACCACTTAACGAAATATTCTGCGCATACGTCAGAATAGCGATGCTTACGAGGAAGCAACAAGCAATTAACTTTTTCATAAGGTGTTACATAGATTATTATAAAGTTCCAAAAAAATGTAGGACAAAGATAAACAGCGTTCATAGAGTAACCATACAATTTACTACGTCAAATATACGTCAACCCACGCTAAAGCTACAGCGAGCCGAAAATAACTATACTGTGATTGATACTACCGCATGCCCATCGGGTTTTTGTCATTCTGTCAAAACGTCAAACGAACCCCTCAAAAAACGCCCTTATTTCGGACTAAGATGCGGCTCGTGACTTTCGTTGGCAGTGTAGCGCGTTAAACGATGTGAAAAAATAGCATAACTAACACTTGCACAGCTACGTATAAGCACACTGTGTCAAAATACTAAAAGCATGTTCAGCGCGAAAAAACGTTCTTAAAAGGAGTTTTCTGAGAATATCTTGCCGAGTTATCACGATAACTTGCCGAGATAACACAATAATCTGCTGGGAAATACAGCTTAACGTGCCGAGATAATTTATTCGGCGGGCAGTTGATTCGTTGTTTTCGCGCGGACAGTTCGTTGTTTTCTCAGAGTTAGTTTGTTGTTTCCGCCGAGTTGATTCGTTGTTTTCGCCGAGTTGGTTCGTTAAGTAGCGGAAGATCATGCATAACATGCGGTTTAAAGGCACGTTTTCCGCAAAGTACGAGTTAGCCGAAACCGCAAAAACACGACATTATGCTACTAAAACAGTCCAATTGCTATCGACACGAAACTTCCCCCGATAAAGTATAAAGAGAATCCCCTCCCGTGCGACTATGGCTGCGCACAAGGAGGGGATAAACAGTCTTCACTATGCGATTTAGAATAGTTTAGAAGTGTAGTTACCTATTATTTATATTGAGTCTTTGAGTTTGTGAGGCTTTTAGTTTTTGAGTTTATCTTACGCCGTTGACAAATGCTATGGCGGCGCCGTTTTGTTGTCCGGCTTTCAGGGTTTCGATGTAGGTACCGTCTTCTTTAAAGCGACGAATGTCTTGTCCCATCTGCTGGGTGAGGAACACTTCGCCGTTCAAGGGGTTGACCGACAGTTTGTAGGCAAGCATCAACTCGTCTTCGTCGTCGGTGAAATCGGTTACCGTGTTGTCGGCAATGGAAATCTTTTTCAGCATGCCGCCGAAAGTATTCCAGTCGGTTGCCGTACCGTACACATAGTGTTTGCCTGCCACCATGTTTTCGGCAGCGATATCAAAGGTCTTGGTAATCTTTTCGCTCTTCGCGTTCAGCAGGTGGATGTTGGGCAAAGCGCCTGCCGAAGGTCCGCTCCACACCGAAGCAGTGTTGAGGAACAGTTCGTCGGTGCCTACATTAATAATATTAGTGGGATTGTAGGGCACTTCGATGGTTTTGATTTCGGTAAAGGTAGCTTTGTCTACCACCGACACAGTGTTACCGGTGCCCTGTCCCGAGTTGCACACATAGAGCGACGAACCGTACACACACATTCCTTCGGAGAAGGTACCGCCAAGCGCAATAGCTTTGTAATCGAAAGACAACGTATCCACCCGTGCCACACCTCCACCGTAAAGGCTGACATAAACATAGCCGTCGGCGGCGGCAAGTCGGCGGGGTTGCTGTTTGACTTCATCGCGCATCACTGTCACATCGCCGATGGTTTCGCCGGTAGTAGGATTAATCACCCGCAACACACCGCCGTCGGTCGACGTACCTGTAATGGTGCAATACATTTTAGAGCCGTAGAGCAGCAGGTCGTTGGGGGTTTCGCCAATGTTCTTGAAACGCTTGTTGTCGTTGCGCACAAAGCTGCCGGTGGTTTGGTTGTAGTCAAAATAGACCAGTTCGCCGTTACCCGCGCCAAAGCCTCCTTCGGAAAGAGCAAACAATCCCAAGGTGACTGTCTTGCCCATGGTGATGACGCTTCCGTCGCTCATATAAAAGAGAATGGAGTCGCCGGTATCGACGATGCGTACCACGGAACTACCGTTTTTCACCACCAACTCGGTGCCGTCGGAGAAGACAATTTTATATCCCTCGTCGGTGGTTACAATGTCGCTGACGGTGAGGCGGCTTTCCATGGCTTGTAACAACAGCTGGTACGTGGCAAGCAGTTCGGCTTGTCGTTCTTGCTCCTTCTGAAGCTCGTCGTACTTTTTGTTAAGGCCGTCGATATCGTCTTGATAGTCGGCACACGCGCTGAACATCATTCCGATGACAGCAAACAGAATAAACTTTCTTTTCATACTTTGAAACCTATTTAAATTAAAAAATCGTCCCAACAAAGCTA
Source organism: Mediterranea sp. (in: CFB group bacteria) (assembly GCA_031262385.1). Lineage (GTDB taxonomy): Bacteria > Bacteroidota > Bacteroidia > Bacteroidales > Bacteroidaceae > Bacteroides. The sequence goes on along the minus strand of JAISHU010000102.1, from coordinate 22,086 downwards.
CGCTGTAAGCTTTCGTGAGACGATACGGATACGGGTTACGGTGTATGATTATGATGTTGTAATGCTTATGCCGTCTGTGTGACGTGCTACCGACCTGCCGATTGTCCTTGGCTCTATTCCACGAAAGCCTTGTAACTATTTCATTTGGCAGGTCTTCTGACTTACTCCGTCTTCGAACCTCCTTCCCATTCCTTGCGGAACAGTGGATAGCGGGGTTATTGTTCGAAGATTTTAGTGGAGCTTACAGCAGCGGGTCTGTTCAGGATTTGCACCTGATTCCCTTTTCACTACTTTTCCGAAGTTGTGGAATTGTAGCACCAAAATCGCGGCAAAGGTAACAAAGGTTCTATATAATGCAAAAAATAATGTACCAAAAGACAACTATTTCGCACATTGTCCTATCTGAACAGTCTAAACTCATCCGCATCTCTCCAAGCGGGGAACTTGGCACGGAAGGTTTGCAAATCCGATAGCGAGATGTCGGCGGTAGCAACACCTTCTATATCGTCGGGTACAGAAGCCAACAGGTCGCCTTTAGGAGAGTATATCACACTTCCGCCATTGTGTGCCAACCCTTCGCCGTCGGTTCCTATGCGGTTGACACCACACACGTACACCATATTTTCCAATGCACGTGCCTGTAGTAGCACATCCCACACACGACGGCGCGAAGAGGGCCAGTTGGCGACATAGATAAGTAGGTCGTACTCGCCGTCTACATTGCGGCTCCACACGGGAAAGCGCAGGTCGTAACACACCTGTAACAAGATGTTCCAACCGCGATAGGTGATGATGCGTCGTTCGTTGCCCGCAGTGAAATAAAGAGATTCGCGCCCCATGCGAAACAAATGTCGTTTGTCGCAGAAATAGGCTCTGCCTTCGGGCGTAAGGAAGAAGGCACGGTTATAGAAAACCGTACGTTGTTCGTTACAGGAAATGTAGCTGCCCGCAAGAGCCAAATCCAGTTCGGATGCCCAACGTAGCAACGTGGCGATAGTATCGCCCGAAACCGGCTCGGCAAGTTGTTCGCTTGCCATACTGAATCCCGTAGAAAATGTTTCGGGCAACACCACAATCTTTGTTTTGCCCGAAAGTGCTTCCAACCGCTCACGCAGACGAAGCATATTGACCTGCTTGTTTTCCCAAACAATGTCGGTTTGTAGGAGAGTGATACGCATATGTTTAAGTTTATAAGTTTATGAGTTCATAATCTTCTCAGTTTATGAGTCTATTGAATTGACAGGCACAAAGATAGATTCTTTTTATAGATAACGGAACAGATAACGTTGTTTCTGCAATTTATTGAGGGGTAAAACCTGTGTTTAGTAGTTAACATATCGTAAACAATAATTATTTCTTGCGTATAATAGAAAATACAAATAATTTTGATGCCATATTTGTGTGTGACAACTATTTCCATCGTCTTAACTTATAATCCTTAAAGCATGAAAAGCTTGGAACCTTTTTCGTCTGTGCTCATGGAAGCACTAACCCATTCGGAATCCTATATTATGGCTGCTTCCGAAGACGGCACTTTATTATTTGGGAATGAGGCATTTTGCAAACCTCACCACCTAAATCCCGAAACCGATATTAACAGGGTGCGCATTCCTGAATTTTCGCTTTACATCGACGAAGAGCGGTGGAAGTTGTTTGTAAAACAGCTTAAAAAAGAAGGCTCGCGCAGGAATATCCTGATGCACCACCCTTTGCCCGACCAATCGGATATACAAGTTTTTATAGGGGATATGTATTACCTGAAAACCAAAGACGGAAAAGGTGTTATTTGGGGCATAGGGAAAGACCTTACACAAGTCAGCAAAAAGCAGAAAGAGTTGGCTCTGGATGCCCAACAACTGATTATTGAAAAAGAGAAAGCCGAACAGTCTGATAAGAACAAATCGATTTTTCTTGCCAACATGAGTCACGAGATACGTACGCCCCTCAATGCCATTATGGGCTTCTCACGCCTCATTGCCGAAAACCAAAACGCGGAAGAACGCAGAAGCTACTACGAGTTGGTGGCAAGCAGCAGCGAACGATTGCTGCATTTAATCAACGAGATACTTGATTTGTCGAAAATGGAAGCGGGAAAGATAAAATTTGCCGTCACCCCGGTTGACTTGCAGCAACTGTGCAACGATGTTTACCAACTCAACAGGCTTCGTAGTCCGGAAGGCGTTGCCTTCGCCTTCGAACCTTCGGAGAAGAATCTGCGCATATCTACCGACCGAAACCGCATTATCCAAGTATTAAACAATCTCATCGGTAATGCCTTCAAGCATACCGCCCAAGGAAGTGTGAACTTCGGTTACAAACAAGAAGGAAAGTATATCACGTTCCACGTCACCGACACGGGAACCGGCATTCCGGAAAATAAAATCGACAATGTATTCGACCGCTTCGTCAAAGTTCACGACGAGGTGGAAGGAACAGGGTTGGGACTATCTATCTCCAAACTTATTGTAGAGCAGCTTGGCGGTAACATCTCGGTAGCGTCGCGCTTGGGCGAAGGAAGCACCTTTAGCTTTACGTTGCCCAATCGTTTGGAGGAAGAAGAAATAATCGAAACTTCTCCTCATACTCTATCTGCAACCAACAAGGAGACGAAGCCCGAGTCGACACAAATCCGTAAAGATGCGGAAGGGAAGCCCCAAGCCAAAGGAAGAAAGAAATCTGTCTTACTCGTTGCCGAAGACGAGCTAACCAACTACACCTTGGTAAAGGTAATCCTTAATGAATCTTACCAATTATTGCATGCCAAAGACGGCGTAAAGGCAATTGAACTGTTTAAAGAGAACAAACCCGACCTGATATTGATGGACTTGCGGATGCCCAACATGGGCGGTTTGGATGCAACCAAAGCCATTCGCGAAATAGCATCCGACATACCTATCATTGCTTGTACCGCATATGCTTTCGACAGTGATAAAGAAGCGGTGTTAGAGGCGGGATGCAACGATTTCCTCCCCAAACCTTTTACGCAAGAGCAACTAAAGAACATTCTGCTGAAGTGGCAGAAAGAGTAGAGGTTATTCCTTCGTCCTCACTATCTTATACCCTATTGCCGCTATCGCAATGCTCATCAGCGGACTGATGATATTAAAGAAGCAATAAGGAAAATAGGTAAACGTAGATATTCCCAGTATGGCGGATTGCGTCATGCCGCAGGTGTTCCACGGGATAAGCGGTGAAGTCACCGTTACGCCGTCTTCGATGGTGCGGCTCAACAATCGGCTTTCGTAACCTCTTTCTTTGTAGATGTGACGGAACAGGTTGCCGGTAAGAATGATAGAGATATACTGGTCGGACGTAGTGAGGTTGAAGAAGATGCCAGATACTACGGTAGAAGCCACCATGCCTACGGTTTTCCGCATAAAGCGAATAAACAGCGAGATGATACTTTGCAACATGCCGCTCGCCGTCATAGCACCACCGAAACACATGGCGCAGAGTATCAGCCATACGGTATTGAGCATGCCCGCCATGCCGCCCGTAGAGACAAGGTCGTTGAGTGTGGCGTCGCCGGTATCAATCTGTGTGCTGCCGTAGAAAGCGATAAGCAATCCCTTAAACATGCCCGAGGCACCCACTACACCGCCCGCTATCTGTTCCAGCAGGTGGGGCTGGAAGATGATTGCTGCTATTCCTGCCAACAGTGCCGATAAAAACAAGGTAACGAGCGAAGGAAATTTGCGGGCTATCATGATGCCCGTGAGCACAGGTACAACCAACAACCACAGCGAGATGTGAAACGTCTCTTTCAACGTGTCGGTATAGAGACCAAGTTGCTCGGCACCGGTGCTTTGGTGCATAAAGCCGGCTACGGTGAAGATAATCAGCGTCAGTATAATAGACGGTATGGTGGTCTTCATCATGTAGCGGATGTGCGTAAACAGCGGTGTGTCGGTGATAGACGAAGCAAGCACGGTGGTGTCGCTCAACGGCGATATCTTGTCGCCAAAGTAAGCACCCGAGATGATAGCACCGGCTATCCACCCATCGCTAAAGCCTTGTGCCTGACCCACTCCCATCAAAGCAATTCCTATGGTAGCAATGGTCGTCCACGAACTGCCCGTCATTACCGACACTACACAGCAGATGATGCAAGTGGAAGCAAGGTAAAAGTTGGGATGAATGATGTCTATACCATAATATATAAGAGTAGGCACGATACCACTAATCATCCAACTACCCGACAGTGCTCCGATGAGCAGCAAGATGAGGAGCGACACACCTACGCCGCTGATATTTTTTACGATGGCATCTTCTATGGCTTTCCATTTAACGTGATAGAAACCCATGGAGATAGCCACACAGATAGCCGTAGTAGTGAGTAACACCATCTGGCTACCTCCTTCGAGCGAACTGCTGCCGAAGATGCGAATGGTTACAGCCAACAGCACCACCAGCAACAGAATTGTTGCGAGGGAGACAAAAGGGGAAGGTTTTTTTGTTGTGGTATTCATGATTGTCATATAAAAGCTAACGCACGAAAAACTTGCTTCAGCAGGCAAAGTTTCGGGGTTTCTTGCCTTTGAAATCTTTAAAGTAGAGCTTCACTTCATCCATTTCTTTCTCGATATCGCCTGTCGGGACGAACATCCGGGTAGCCGTAATCGTTTTGGTGGTATAGTCGATAGCAAACAATTGCACCGGTACTTTGGCAGTCACGGCTATGTAGTAAAAACCTTTTTTCCAGTCGGCATTTGCCTTACGCGTACCTTCGGGGGTAATGGCGAGATGAAAGCGTTTGCGCCGGGCAAACTGTTCGCTCATTTGGTCTACCAGCGAGGTTTTGCGGCTGCGGTCGACAGGGATTCCTCCCAAAGCGCGAAACACATAACCCAACGGAAAGAAGAACCACTCTTTCTTCATCATAAAATAGACCGGATTGCGCCCGATAGCGCCATAAAACAGTTTCCCCATCAACAAGTCCCAATTGGAAGTATGGGGAGCCACACATATCACACATTTGTCCACCTCGGGTAAAGTTACGTCGGTTTTCCACCCCAACAGACGATAATAGAGAAAACGATAAATTGCTTGTTTCATTCTGCCGCAATTACCATTTAGTGAGCTTTTCTTCTATTTCGCGTACCCTCGCATTAAAGTCTTGGTAAAAGCGGCGATAATAGTTCTTGACGTTACCTGTTTCGGTGTGACTGATGCGATTAATGAACTCGTTTTGCAATTGCAATACTTCACTCAACAGTTCGTCGCACTTTCTATTCTCTTTTTCGGGCATGTTCCAACCTCTGATAAAACACTCTAAGAAAAGTTCGCCCGCGATGTAATTTACATACTTCTTTAGTTCTCTTCTGCTTGCCATAATCTTTACGTTATTAAGTGAATATTCGAGTTATTTTCGGTAAAGGTAAGGCGTTTTCGGGAAAAATAGCGAAATTTGCCACGCTTTTTATGGAGTATTATAACAAAAGTTTCCTTTAAATAACAAATAAAATGACAAAAAGTGCATTACAACTGGCAAGGGCTGCGTATCAGCCCAAACTGCCCAAAGCGCTGAAAGGCGCAGTAAAAGCGACCGAAGGAGCAGCTACTCAATCGGTTGCCGACCAAGAAGCCATCAAACAACTGTTCCCTAACACTTACGGGATGCCTCTCATTAAATTCGAAGAGGCGGCGCAATCTACCGATTATCCTGCCGTAAACGTGGGTGTTATCTTGTCGGGAGGACAAGCACCGGGCGGACACAATGTTATATCGGGCATCTTCGACGGCATCAAGAAGTTGAATCCCTCAAGCCGTTTGTACGGTTTTATATTGGGACCGGGCGGACTGGTTGACCATAATTATATGGAACTTACTGCCGACATCATCGACGAATACCGCAACACGGGCGGCTTCGACATCATCGGTTCGGGACGTACCAAATTGGAAAAAGAAGAGCAGTTCGAAAAAGGGTACGAGATTCTGAAACAACTCGACATCAAAGCGCTGGTGATTATCGGCGGCGACGACTCGAACACCAACGCCTGCGTATTGGCGGAATATTATGCTGCTAAAAAGTACGGCATCCAAGTGATAGGTTGCCCCAAAACCATCGACGGCGACTTAAAGAACGAAATGATTGAGACGTCGTTCGGCTTCGATACTGCCTGCAAGGTCTATTCCGAAGTTATCGGCAACATTCAGCGCGACTGCAACTCGGCACGCAAATACTGGCACTTCATCAAACTGATGGGTCGTTCGGCTTCGCACATCGCACTGGAATGTGCCCTTCAGGTACAACCCAACATCTGCATCGTATCCGAAGAGGTGGAAGCCAAAAACATGTCGCTCGACGACATCGTAACCTACATCGCCGGTGTAGTAGCTGCACGTGCAACCGACGGTAACAACTTCGGCACCGTACTCATCCCCGAAGGCTTGATAGAGTTCATTCCCGCCATGAAGCGACTGATTGCCGAACTGAACGACTTCCTTGCAGCCAATGCCAAAGAGTTCTCGCAAATCAAGAAGTCGCAACAACGCGACTACATCATCGGTAAGCTTTCGGCTGAAAACTCTGCCATCTATGCAAGCCTTCCCGAAGCTGTAGCCCGCCAACTCACACTCGACCGCGACCCGCACGGCAACGTACAAGTGTCGCTTATCGATACCGAAACGCTGCTCGCCGAAATGGTTGCCACCAAGCTCGCCGCTTGGAAAGAAGAGGGCAAGTTTACAGGTAAATTTGCCACGCAACACCACTTCTTCGGCTACGAAGGACGCTGTGCCGCTCCGTCGAACTACGATGCCGACTACTGCTACTCGCTGGGTTATACGGCTGCCTTCCTCATTGCCAACGGCAAAACAGGCTACATGTCGTCGGTGCGCAACACTACCGCTCCCGCCGACCAATGGATTGCGGGCGGTGTGCCCATCACTATGATGATGAACATGGAACGTCGCCACGGCGAAATGAAACCGGTAATTCAAAAGGCATTGGTAAAACTCGACGGTGCTCCGTTCCGTGCATTTGCCGCTCAACGCGACCGCTGGGCTAAGCTTACCGACTATGTTTATCCGGGTCCCATCCAGTACTTCGGTCCCACGGAAGTATGCGACCAACCCACCAAAACATTGCAATTGGAGCAGGCATAACGCCCTGCGTCCGACTACATAAAACTTGGAGGAGTTAAAGAAGCCGTTTGCGGCTTCTTTAACTCCTCTGTTTTTTTTGCGGTCGCGAAAGGGCAGCGGTTTATAATTATCAAAGTGTCAAAACGTCAAACGAACCCTCGAAAAACGGGCTTATTTCGGACCGAAGTACGGCTCGGTGACTTTCGCGCGAGTATAGCGCGTTAAACTATGTAAAAATAGCACCTTAATACACATACTTACAGAAAGATACGAGGAAATTATGTCAAAATACTAAAAGCGCCTTCAGCGCAAAAAAACAGCCCCAAAAAGAACTTTATGAAATTATCTTGCCGAGTTAGCGCGATAACTTGCCGGGATAATGCAACAATCTGCCGAGAAATACAGCTTAACGTGCCGAGATAATTTCATAAGGTCGCAGTTAATTCGTTGTTTTCACGTCGACAGTTCGTTGTTTCCGCGGAGTTGATTTGTTGTTTCTGCGGAGTTGATTCGTTGTTTTCGCCGAGTTGGTTCGTTAAGTAGCGGGAGTTAATGCATAGCGTGCGGTTTAAAGGCACGTTTTTCGCAAAGTACGAGTTAGCTAAAAGCACGATATTGAGACATTGTGATGCGCAAATAGGGAAGAATGTGCCAAAATGATAATACACCCATACGCCAATGAGGTTTTCTACCTTCAGGATATCTCTTTTTTGGAAGAAATATTCCAACTTTTTCGGGTAAACGGAACTAATATTCGGGGCTTCGAAAGGAACTTGATTCGAGAAAGCGAACAATGCGCCGAGAAGCTGCTTTTTCCTCTATTTTTATGCGAATGGTACGTCAGCGAAAAAAAATGTAACGCCAGAGATAGTCGATGTTATACCACCGATAGTTTGTGTAACCTACGCGTTAATGATTTATGTGATTATGAACTAACTTTGTAGGTGTGAAATTATAGCATACATTATCTAAAACCATTACACAAAAAGAAGAATGAAACAGTTACAGTTTTTCGGGTGGGCATGGACGATAATCGTAACGACGATTGCCGTGGCAGGATGTACCGAACAACCTGTCAAAGAGCGGGCAACCAATCCGCTTATCTTTGCCGATGTCCCCGACATGTCTATGGTGCGGGTGGGTGACACCTATTATATGAGTAGCACCACCATGCACGAAACACCCGGAGTGCCTGTGATGCGCTCCACCGACCTGACGAATTGGGAAATCGTAAGCTATTGCTACAATCGCTTGGCAGAAATACCCGAGATGAATCTCACCGACGGAAAAAACACCTACGGCCGCGGTACGTGGGCGAGTTGCATCCGCTATCACAACAACCGTTTCTATGTGTCGACTTTTGCACAAACCACAGGTAAAACCTACATCTTCAGTACCGACGACATAGAGAAAGGAGAATGGCAACGACAGGAGTTTGCTCCGTCGTACCACGACCATACGCTTTTCTTCGATGACGACGGACATGCCTACCTCATTTGGGGTGGCGGACGGCTGCGTATCGTGCAACTCAAAGACGACCTTTCGGGTGTTGTTCCCGAAAGCGAACGGGTGCTCATAGAGAATGCCGGCGCTCCCGCAGGCGACAAGCTGATGCTACCTGCCGAAGGTTCGCAACTCTTTAAAGTAAACGGGAAATATTATCTCTTTAACATCACTTGGCCGCGAGGCGGCATGCGCACGGTCGTTATTCATCGTGCCGACCGCTTAGAAGGACCGTGGGAAGGACGTGTAGCGTTGCAAGACCGGGGCATTGCACAGGGCGGCCTCATCGACACGCCCGACGGACGGTGGTTTACCTATCTGTTCCGCGACTACGGCTCGGTGGGACGTATCCCCTACCTTGCTCCTGTGACGTGGGAAGAAGGATGGCCTGTGTTGGGTGTAGACGGACTTGTGCCCGACACACTGGACTTGCCGGCAAGCCGCGGACTGATACCCGGCATTGTAGCTTCGGACGACTTCGGACGAACAACCGGCGAACCCGACCTGCCGCTGGTATGGCAATGGAATCACCAACCCAACGACAGTCTGTGGTCGGTAAACGAACGCGAAGGCTATCTGCGTCTGCACACCTCGCGCATCGACACGCTGTTTACCCAAGCACGCAACACTCTGACACAACGTACCATCGGTCCCACGTGCGAGGGTGAAACTGCCATCGACATATCGGGCATCAACGAAGGCGATTATGCCGGACTTGCCTTGGTACAACGCAAGTTTGGTCTGGTGGGAGTGAGAATGTTGCAGGGCACAAAGCAGATAGTAATGGTGAGCGCACAAACGGGCATCCCCGAAGTAGTGGAAACCTTGCCCCTTGCCGGCGACACACTCTATCTCAAGGCAACGTGCGACTTCACCGAACGACGCGATGTGGCGGACTTCTTCTACAGCACGGACGGAAAGCAGTGGACCAAGATAGGCAGTCAGTTGAAAATGGAGTATTCCATGCCTCACTTTATGGGCTATCGTTACGGACTGTTTTATTACTCCACCCTCCAACCCGGTGGACATGCCGACTTTGATTATTTCAACATTCAATAAACCCAACCCCATTACTCATGAAATCAGGAATGAATAAGATTATGCTTGCAGCCTCCCTACTTTTGGCGGGAGGGGCTACCGCAGCTTGTGCGCAGGGCGCAAAAACAAAGAAGGTAAAGAATCCCCCCGTGTTCACCGAGGCTCTTTACCATGGAAACGATGACGTTTATACCTCGAATCCGTTAGCCCCCGACGAGTTCTACAGCCCTATCTTGCAAGGATGTTATCCCGACCCCTCCATTTGTCGCCGCGGCAACGACTACTTCTTGGTATGTTCGTCGTTTGCCATGTTTCCGGGAGTACCTATCTTTCACTCGACCGACTTGGTCAATTGGAAACAGATAGGTCATGTGCTCGACCGCACCTCGCAGCTTAAAGTGTGGGACACCGGCATCAGTCAGGGTGTTTACGCACCAACTATCCGCTACAACCCGCACAACGAGACGTTCTACATGATTACCACCGAGTTTGCGGGCGGTTTCGGCAACATCATCGTAAAAACCAAAGACCCCTTCCAAGGTTGGAGCGACCCTATCAAGCTGAACTTCGACGGCATTGACCCCTCTATCTTCTTCGACGACGACGGCAAGGCATACATCGTGCACAACGATGCTCCGGCACGCGGACAAGCTCTCTACGAAGGTCATCGCGTGATTAAGGTGTGGGAGTACGACGTAGCTGCCGACCAAGTGATAGCCGGCACCGACAAGGTGATTGTGAACGGCGGTGTAGACCTCTCCAAGAAACCGATATGGATTGAAGCCCCGCACATCTATAAAAAGGATGGACTGTACTACCTGATGTGTGCCGAAGGCGGTACGGGCGACTGGCATAGCGAGGTAATCTTCGAAGGCAAAAGTCCCACAGGTCCCTTTATACCTGCCGACAACAACCCCATTCTCAGCCAGCGTTATCTCAACGCCAACCGTGCCAATAAGGTAGACTGGGCAGGTCACGCCGACCTCGTCAGCACCCCCGACGGTGATTACTACGGTGTCTTTCTCGCCGTTCGTCCCAACGAAACAGGACGTGTCAATACCGGTCGCGAAACCTTTATACTGCCGGTAGATTGGAGCGGCAAGTTCCCCGTATTCGTCAACGGACTGGTGCCGCTGGAACCCAAACTCAAGATGCCTAAAGGTGCCGTAAACCGTACATGGGAAGAGGGATTCATGCCCAATGCCAACTTCACCTATGCCGAAGAGTTTGCTACGCTGCCTTTGGACTATCGTTGGATAGCTTTGCGCGGTCCGCGCGAGGAGTTTATCTCCAAAGCCAAAAAGGGCGGTCTTCAGCTTACACCGTTCGAGACCAATATGAAAGAGCTGAAGCCAACCTCCACGCTGTTCTATCGTCAGCAACATCGCAACTTCAGTTTCAGCGCCACGCTCAACTATCAACCCAAGGCTGCCAACGAACTCGCGGGCATTGCTTGTGTGCAGAGCGAAAGATTCCACTACGTCTTCGGCATCACCTGCAAAGACAAAGCTACCTATCTGGTGCTGGAACGCACCGAACGTAGCGGTTCCAAAGTATTGGCTTCGGTACCCATTGACACCAAGAACCCCATTACGCTAAGAGTTGAAGCCGAAGGAGATGCCTACCGGTTTGGCTACACTATCGACAACATCAACTATGTCAGCGTGGGCGGCACGGTATCGGGCGACATCCTTTCGACCGACGTGGCAGGCGGATTTACCGGTTGTATGCTGGGACTCTATGCCACCATCGCCAACGACATCATCCCCACAGAATAATCCACTCATTTACTTATATTTTTGAAAAACGAATGACTATGAATCGAAAAAAATCCTTTGCAGTCGCATGTCTTGCGATTGCCGTATTGTCTGCTTGCAGCAGTAGCCCCAAGCAAGAGCCGACGCTGAAGAGCGCGCTGAAAGACAAGTTTCTCATCGGTACTGCCTTAAATAGTTGGCAGACTTCCGGACGCGACACGGCCGCCGTGGCCATTATACAGAAGCAGTTTGCCGCCATTGTTCCCGAAAACTGCATGAAAAATTCGGTGATTCACCCCGAACCCGACCGTTACGACTGGGTACAAGCCGACGAGTTTGTACAGTTCGGCACCGACAACAATTTGTGGATGACCGGACACTGTCTGATATGGCATTCGCAGTTGGCACGCTGGTTCTGCGTAGACGACGAGGGCAACAACGTTACCCCCGAAGTGCTGAAAGAACGTATGAAGGAACACATCTACACCGTGGTAAGTCGCTACAAAGGTCGCATCAAAGGATGGGATGTGGTGAACGAAGCCATTCTGGAAGACGGCTCGTATCGCAACAGCAAGTTCTACGAAATTCTGGGCGAAGAGTTCATCCCCCTTGCATTCCAGTATGCCAACGAAGCCGACCCCGACTGCGAACTGTATTACAACGACTACAACGAATGGTATCCGGGCAAGCGTGCCACCGTAGTGCGTTTAATCAAAACACTTAAAGAACGCGGCATCCGCATCGACGGCATCGGTATGCAAGGACATATCGGCATGACCAGCCCCACGCTCGAAGAGTATCAGGCTACCATTGACGACTATGTAAACGCCGGTGTGAAGGTGCTGGTTACCGAACTCGACATGAGTGCCCTGCCCGAACCCCGACGCATGGGTGGTGCCAACATATCCGACCGCGAAGCTTATCGCAAGGAGATTGACCCCTACAAGGAAGGACTGCCCGACTCTGTTTCCACCAAATGGACCAATCGTATGGGCGACTTCTTCGACCTCTTCCTGAAGAACAAATCCAACATGCTGCGCGTGACCGTGTGGGGTGTTACCGACGCTACGTCGTGGAAAAACGGCTTCCCCGTACCGGGACGTACCGACTATCCGCTGCTCTTCGACCGTAACAACCAACCCAAACCCATCGTAAACCGCATCATCGAAGACGCGAAGAAATATTAATAAATTGATAATTGACAATTGACATAGAAGCTGTACGCAGCCTCATTGTCAATTGTCTATTCAAAAAGACTTTTATCCTATGAAACAGAAAATCACCGCCTTATTTATATTGCTTTGTGCTCTCTCCGCCTCGGTGGGCAGTTTGTCGGCGCAAGACAAGGATTTCCATATCTACCTCTGCTTCGGACAGTCGAACATGGAGGGTGCCGCCCGCCTGACTCCTGCCGACAAAGAGGGTATCAGCGACCGCTTCCGCGTAATGGCAACACTGGATTGCCCCGACTTGGGGCGCGAGATGGGACAGTGGTACACTGCCGTTCCGCCATTGGTGCGCTGCAATACCGGACTGACTCCTGCCGATAACTTCGGTCGTACCATGGTGAGTCGTCTGCCCGAGCATATCAAGGTAGGTGTGGTTATGGTAGCCATAGGAGGCTGTAAGATAGAAATGTTCGACAAAGACAACTATCAACCGCAAGTCGCCGTCGCTCCCGATTGGCAGGCTCCCATGATAGAATCGTACGGAGGTAACCCCTATGCACGCCTCGTAGAACTGGCTAAGCTGGCACAGAAAGACGGTGTTATCAAAGGAATCCTGATGCATCAGGGCGAATCGAACACCGGCGAACGAGAATGGCCTGAAAAGGTGAAGAAGGTGTATAACAACCTGCTGACCGACCTCGGACTGAACGCCGCCGACGTGCCTCTGCTGGCAGGCGAAGTGGTAGGTGCCGACCAAGGCGGTCTGTGTGCTTCCATGAATCGCATCATTGACCAACTGCCGCAAACCATTCCCACCGCGCATGTGATATCGTCGAAAGGATGTACCGACGCTTCCGACAACTTGCACTTCGACACTGCCGGCTATATGGAACTGGGCAAACGATACGCCGCCACCATGCTCGACCTGCTGGGCGTGAAGCACGACATTTGGCCGTCGGCATGGCGCAATCCCGTCATCCAAACGCACTATACCCCCGATCCGGCACCGGTAGTATTCGGCGACACGTTCTACCTATACACCGGTCAGGACGAACCGGGCTACGGCTTTTTCACCATGAACAACTGGCGCGTATATTCGTCACAGGATATGGTGAACTGGACCGACCACGGCATACCTTTATATTTAGAAGATTTCAAATGGGCTAAAGACCGTGCTTGGGCTTCGCAGTGCATAGAACGCGACGGTAAGTACTACTGGTACATCTGCGCCACCACTCAGGACGGACGCGGCATGGCAGTTGGGGTTGCCGTAGGTAATTCGCCCACCGGTCCCTTCAAAGATGCTATCGGCAAACCTCTTGTAGAAGGAAGTTGGGACAACATCGACCCCTCCGTATTTATCGACGACGACGGACAAGCCTACCTCTACTGGGGAAATCCCACGGTGAACTGCATCCGTCTGAATCGCGACATGATATCCTATTCGGGCGAGATTATACAGATGGAGCAGACGGTAGAAAGCTTCGGAGGCGTGAAGTCGCGCGACCGTAGTCTCACCGCTAATAATAAGGACACCTATGTTGAAGGTCCTTGGTTCTATAAACGCGGCGGTAAGTACTACCTGCTTTATGCGGCAGGAGGCATCCCCGAACACATTTCTTACTCTATGAGTGATTCGCCCGTAGGACCATGGAAGTACATGGGACAGGTGATGCCGCTGCAACCCACCAACAGTTTTACCAACCACTGCGGCGTGATTGACTATAAGGGACACTCCTACTTTGCCTATCACACCGGTTTATTGCCGGGCGGCGAAGGCTTCGGACGCGCCACCTCGCTCGAAGAGTTTACCTACAATGCCGACGGCACCCTGCCTACCATTTTAATGACCCGCAAGGGGGTAGCCCCTGTGGGCACACTAAACCCTTATCGGCGTGTGGAAGCCGAAACCATTGCATGGTCGGGCGGCGTATCTACCGAAGAGAATAGCAAAACAGGCGTCTATGTGTCGAACATCCACCATGGCGACTCTATCCTTGTGCGCGAGGTGAATTTCGGTGCCGCTTCGCCTGCCAAGTTTACCGTTGCCGTAGCCAGTGCCCTGCAAGGCGGTACACTGGAAGTATATGCCGACGGCACAACCGGCACACCGATAGCCACCGTTGCCGTACCCCGCACCGGCGGTTGGGAAGCATGGCAGACGATAACCGTACCCGTAACGGGACAAGTTACCGGCGTGCACGACCTCTACTTTAAGTTCCGCGGACACTTCGACCGCAACGGCGACAAGCTGTTTAACTTCGACTATTGGCAATTTGCCAAATAATTGGAGAAGGTACACAAATGGTGCAAAAGAGACCGATTTACAATCATCGGACTTTTTTGCACCATTTGTGTATGTTGTTTTTCACACACAGTTGCCTATACCTGAGTGAAATAGCTGTAACTTTGTCGGAAGATAACTAATAAATACTCATACCTATGAAACATTTCTTATTTCTCTGTTCCCTGCTGCTTGCCGCATCCACACTGTATGCGCAATCACCGGAAGCTACTGCCGATGTCAACGGGCAGCGCATCACCCTCTCTTTCTATACTCCTACGACGGTACGCATCTTGAAAGCCCCCGTAGGTCGTACATACGAAAAGCAAAGTCTTTCTGTAACCGCCCGTCCTACGCTCAATGCGGAAGAGGTAACCGTGCACCGTTCGTCGGGCACGTTGCAACTCACCGGTAGCAAACTGCGCGTAGCACTAAACTTGCGCACCGGTATCGTCACCTTTTCCACCGCACAGGGCAAGAGGCTCCTGCAAGAGAAAGCTGCCGCCGACTTTAAAGATTTTGACGATGTAGGCACCCCCACCTTCAGTGTCAGCCAATCGTTTAAGTTGGACAAAGACGAAACGCTTTACGGGCTGGGACAGTTGCAAAATGGCAAAATGAGCCAGCGCAATCAGCGTAAGTACATGATACAAGGCAATACCGAAGATTTCACCAACATTGTGCACTCGGTCAAGGGCTACGGTCTTTTCTGGGATAACTACTCGCCTACGACCTTTGCCGATTCCATTGACGCCACCTCCTTTACCTCCGAGGTAGGCGACTGTGTAGACTACTATTTTATGTACGGCGGCAATGCCGACGGCGTGGTAAGCGAGATACGCGCGCTAACGGGCGACGTGCCGCTCTTCCCCCTGTGGACCTACGGTTTCTGGCAAAGCAAGGAACGCTACAAAAGTCAGGAGGAGACCGTCGGCATTGTGAAGAAATACCGCGAACTGGGTGTACCGCTCGACGGTGTGGTGCAAGATTGGCAGTACTGGGGAGGTAACTACCTGTGGAATGCCATGGAGTTCTTAAATGCCGACTTTCCCAACCCTAAAGGTATGATGAGCGACATACACGACATGAATGCGCATCTGATGATTTCGGTGTGGGCTTCGTTTGGTCCCATGACCAAGCCTTATCGCGAGATGCAGCCCAAAGGCATGTTGCTTGACTTCCAGACATGGCCTCAGTCGGGTTCGTCGCGCTGGCCTCCCCGCATGGACTATCCTTCGGGTGTGCGCCCTTACGACCCCTTCAATCCCGAAGCGCGCGACATCTTTTGGCGTTACCTCAACGAAGGACTCTTCTCGCTGGGTATGGACGGTTGGTGGCTCGACTCTACCGAACCCGACCATTTGAGTTTCAAGCCCGAAGATTTGAATCTGCGCACATATCTCGGGTCGTTCCGCCGTGTTCGTAATGCCTATCCGTTGCTGACGGTAGGTGGCGTGTATGATCATCAGCGACAGGTAAGTTCCGACAAACGGGTGTTTATCCTCACACGCTCGGCGTTTGCCGGACAACAACGCTACGGAGCCAATACATGGACAGGCGACGTACAAGCTACATGGCGTACACTGGCACGGCAGATACCGGCAGGTCTCAACTTCTCGCTCTGCGGCATTCCTCATTGGAACAGCGATATCGGGGGATTCTTCCTCGGTCGCTATCCACGCCGTACTGCCGACCCCGACTATCGCGAACTGTTTCTGCGTTGGCTACAGTTCGGTACCTTCTGTCCCATGATGCGTTCGCACGGAGCTGATGCGGCACGCGAAGTGTGGGAATTTGGCGAGGCGGGCGAACCACTCTACGATGCTATCGTTAAGTTTATCCGCTTACGCTACACGTTACTACCTTATATATATAGCACGTCGTGGGAAGTAACTGCCCGTCGGTCGACCTTTATGCGTGCTCTCGTCATGGATTTTGCCGCCGACAAGAAGGTGTGGGACATCAACGACCAGTATATGTTCGGTCGTGCACTGCTGGTATGTCCTGTCGTCGAACCTTCGTCCGAGAGCACCGTGCGCACGGTGTATCTACCCAAAGGTACCGACTGGTACGACTTTTGGGGTAACCGTCGCCTCCAAGGAGGACAGACACTGGAGCAAACCACCACTCTCGACCGCATCCCGCTCTTTGTACGTGCAGGTGCCATTCTGCCCGTCGGTCCCGATGTACAATATGCCGAGGAGAAGAAATGGGACAAGCTCACCCTCTGCATCTACCCGGGTGCCAACGGTACGTTTACACTCTACGAGGATGAGTTCGACAATTACAACTACGAAAAAGGAGAATATTCCGAGATACCCTTTACATGGGACGAGGCACATCGTACTCTTACTATCGGCGAGCGTAACGGTTCCTATAAAGGTATGCTTGGCTCGCGCACTTTTGTGGTGAAACTCGCCGGCAGCGATGCTACACAAGAGATAAGCTACAACGGGACAACGGCGGAGATAAAGCTTTAGAAACATCTGTCACTCCGTAGAGCCTGCCTCTTGAACCGCGTACACATTTCCTTTTTTCGGTAAATGTGTACGCGGTTGTGTGTTTATATTAAATGGCTTATAAGCTTTTCACATTTTTATACCTACCTTTGCCACCGTTTGCCGCAAATTAACCGATTGCGCTATTAAATAATTCATTTTTATGAGAAAATTAGTCATTTTACTGCTTTTAGTTACTTCCTTATCGGCACATGCCACGCGCATTGTAAAAGCCGAAAAGATTAATCCGACAACCGTCGAACTGGTCTGTGACGACGGTGGACGTACCACGTACGACTTCTACGGAGAAAACATCTTCCGCTGTTTTCAAGACCCCACAGGAGGAATCCTTCGCGCTCCCGAAGCTACACCTCCCGCAACTATTTTGGTGGAACAACCGCGCAAAGCTCTCTCTGTGCTGAGCGTAAACGACGAAGGCGATTCGTTTACGATTGTTACCGCCCAAATCAAACTCGTTATCAACAAAAGCTCCCGCCTGCTGAAAGTAATCAACCTTGCCACCGGCAAAACGGTTATGGAAGAAGCTGCACCCGTGGTGTTCGACAAGAAAGAGGTTACGGTGTCGCTAAAAGAGCAACCCGGCGAATACTTCTACGGTGGAGGCATACAGAACGGACGCTTCTCGCACCGCGGCAAAGCCATCGCTATTGAAAACCAAAATAGCTGGACCGACGGCGGCGTAGCTTCGCCCACACCGTATTACTGGTCGACAGGCGGCTACGGCATTATGTTCTACACCTTTAAAAAAGGTAGCTACGACTTCGGCGCAACTACCAAAGAGGTGGTAACCCTAAGCCACGAAACCAACTATCTGGATATGTTCGTTATGGTGAACGACGGTGCCGTGCCACTGCTCAACGACTACTACCAGCTTACCGGTAACCCCATACTGCTGCCTAAGTTCGGCTTCTACGAAGGTCACCTCAATGCCTATAACCGCGACTACTGGAAAGCCGACTCTACCGGCATCCTCTTTGAAGACGGCAAACGCTACAAAGAGAGCCAGAAAGACAACGGCGGCACCAAAGAGTCGCTCAACGGTGAAAAAAACAACTACCAATTCTCGGCACGTGCCGTGATAGACCGCTACAAAGCGCACGACATGCCGCTGGGATGGTTGCTGCCTAACGACGGCTACGGAGCCGGTTACGGACAAACCGAGACGCTGGACGGCAACATCGCCAACCTGAAAAGCTTGGCAGACTATGCACACAAACAAGGTGTGGAGATAGGATTGTGGACACAGTCGGACCTTCACCCCAAAGAAGGCGTGAGTGCTCTGCTGCAACGCGACATCGTTAAAGAGGTTCGCGATGCAGGTGTACGTGTACTTAAAACCGATGTGGCATGGGTA
The DNA here is from genome assembly GCA_031262385.1 of Mediterranea sp. (in: CFB group bacteria). GTDB lineage: Bacteria > Bacteroidota > Bacteroidia > Bacteroidales > Bacteroidaceae > Bacteroides. The sequence continues at coordinate 3,376 of JAISHU010000102.1, read as the reverse complement.
GGTGCCGGCTATTCGTTCGGGCTCAACGGTATTGCCGACGTATCGCACATCATGCAGTACTACGGCAACGATGCACGTTCGTTCATTATCTCGCTGGACGGTTGGGCAGGCACACAACGCTATGCTGCCGAATGGTCGGGCGACCAAACCGGAGGTATGTGGGAGTACATCCGTTTCCACATTCCTACCTATATAGGTTCGGGACTGTCGGGACAACCCAATATCACTTCGGATATGGACGGCATCTTCGGCGGAAAGAACGTGGTGATAAATACACGCGACTTCCAGTGGAAGACGTGGACTCCCATGCAACTCAATATGGACGGTTGGGGCAGTAACGAAAAATACCCCCACGCTCTGGGCGAACCGGCAACCTCTATCAACCGCTGGTATCTGAAACTGAAATCGGAACTGTTGCCCTATTCGTATAGCATTGCCAAAGAAGCTGTGGACGGTCAACCGATGATACGTGCCATGTTCTTGGATTATCCCAACGACTATACGCACGGCAAGAGCACTCAATACCAATATATGTATGGTCCTTATTTCCTCGTAGCTCCTATCTATCAAGAGACGAAAGCCGACAAAAAGGGCAACGACCTGCGCAACGGCATCTATCTGCCTCAAGGCACGTGGATAGACTACTTCAGCGGACAGACCTACCAAGGCGAAGCCATACTGAACAACTATGCCGCACCGTTGTGGAAGCTGCCCGTGTTTGTAAAGGCGGGTGCCATCATCCCCATGGTAAACCCCAACAACCACGTTGGTGAGATAAATAAAAACCTGCGCATCTACGAAGTGTACCCCGCAGGAGATAGCTCGTTTACCGATTACGACGACGACGGCGTAAGCCAACTCTATCTGAAAGGTGCTTCGGCAAGCACACTCATTGAGCAGACTGCCGATGCCAAGAAACAAACGGCTGTCATCACCGTACATCCTACCAAAGGTACTTTCGACGGCATGGTGAAAGAGAAAGTTACCGAGTTCAGAGTAAACGTAACACGCGCTCCCAAAGCCGTGTCGCTGAAACTGAACAACAAAAACGTAAGCCTGAAAGCGGTAAACTCGCTCGAAGCCTTTGAACAGGGAAGCAACGTATATTACTACGATGCCGCACCCAATCTGAACAAATTTGCCACTCCCGGAAGCGACTTCGCCAAAGAAGTCATCACCAAGAACCCGCAACTCTTGGTAAAGGTTGCGGCTACCGACATCACTTCGTCTACCTTGACTTTGAAGGTGAACGGCTATGAATTTGCTCCCGAAAGCAATCTCTTGGTAAGCACCGGCGCACTCACCGCTCCGGCTCACGCACAAGTAGCCGACGCACAAACCGAAGCCTACACGCTGACACCGAGTTGGGATAAGGTAACGGGTGCCGACTGCTACGAAATAGAGTTCGACGGACAGTTGTACACCGGCATCACCGATACGCAGTTGTTGTTCCAAGACCTCACACCGCTCACCAAATACGACTTCAAGTTGCGCGCGGTTAACAAGGACGGACATTCCGACTGGACTACCTTCGGCGCATCTACCAAAGTGAATCCGTTGGAGTTTGCCATTGCCGGCATTAAAGGCGAAACCAGTGTAGCCAACCAAGGCGGTTTCGGCATACAACGCATGTTCAACTTCTCCGAAACAGGCGAAGGCATCTGGCACACCAGATACCGTGTGGATGCCATACCGTTCGACCTTGTGATGGATTTGGCTTCGGTTAACACACTCGATAAATTCCACTACCTACCCCGCACCGATGCTGGCAACGGCACTCTGCTGAAAGGCAGCGTATCCTACGGCATGGATAAGGAACACTGGACGGAAGCAGGCAACTTCGACTGGAAGCGCGACGGCGACACCAAGGTATTTACTTTCGAAGGTCACCCCACCGCACGCTACATCAAACTGCATATCACCGAAGGCGTGGGCAACTACGGCTCGGGACGCGAAATCTATGTATTCAAGGTGCCCGGCTCGAAGAGCTATCTGCCCGGCGACATCAACAACGACGGTAAGATTGATGAAAACGACCTGACGTCGTACATCAACTATACCGGTTTGCGCCAAGGCGATTCGGACTTCGAGGGTTATATCAGCAATGGCGACCTCAACCGTAACGGACTTATCGATGCATACGACATATCGAACGTTGCTATCTGTCTGGAAAACGGTGTGGAACTTCGTCGTAACGATCCGAAGGTAGCCGGTTCGCTTAGCATCACTGCCGACAAACGCACCGTGAAAGCAGGCGAAACACTCAGCATCACCGTGAAGGGTGTAGCACTTGAGGCTGTGAATGCCTTGAGTTTTGCACTTCCCTACAACCAAAGCGAGTTTGAGTTTGCCGGCGTAGAAGCTACCGGCACCAAGGCAATGGAGAACCTCACCAACGACCGTCTGCACAAGAACGGTGACAAGGTGCTCTATCCCACCTTCGTCAACATTGGCAACCAAGAAACTCTCAGCGGCGACGAAGTGCTGTTTGTATTGAAGTTCAAAGCTCTGAAGAATGCCAAGTTTGAGTTGAAGACTACCGACGGTATGTTGGTAGATAAGCGACTGAACACGGCGCATTTCTAAGTAAGAAACTTCCGATATTATATTTAAAAAGGCGCATCCTGTTAATGGGGTGCGCCTTTTTAATTTCTATCTGATCATCTTTATATTACAAGAGTCTAATGATGTCTAATTTCTCCTTATCATACCCTTTCTGCATCGACACATCCCTTTATCAAAGTGTCAAAACGTCAAACGAACCCTCGAAAAACGGGCTTATTTCGGACTGAAGTACGGCTTGGTGACTTTCGTGCGAGTATAGCGCGTTAAACTATGTGAAATAGGCTGCTTAATTATCACACTCATAGAGAGATATGAAGAAATAATGTCAAGAAACAAAAAGCACGTTCAGCGCGAAAAAACTGCCCCAAAAAGAACTTTATGAAATTATCTTGCCGAGTTAGCGCAATAACTTGCCGGGATAACACAACAATTTGCCGGGATATACAGACTAACTTGCCGGGATAATTTTTTAAGCCGGCAGTTGATTCGTTGTTTTTGCGTCGACAGTTTGTTGTTTTCACGGAGTTAGTTCGTTGTTTCCGCCGAGTTGATTCATTGTTTTCGCGGAGTTGGTTCGTTGAGTAGCCGAAGATAATGCATAGCGTGCAGTTTAAAGGCACGTTTTTGGCAAAGTACGAGTTAGCTAAAAGCACGAAAATACGACATTGTGATACTTAAATAGGATATTTGATAACTTTACGATAATAGAGGAGGAGGTATCAAACGAAAGGTAAAAGGATAATTGTATATCTTTGCGCGAAATTTAAAACTAACCAATATGAAAACCCTCTTATTTGCACTTGCCGCACTA
>JAISHU010000045.1 GCA_031262385.1 Mediterranea sp. (in: CFB group bacteria) | reverse complement strand
CTGTAAGAAATGACGGAATAACAATGGCCAGAGGATGGATTCCACGTATAGATGTACCTTTGCAAGATAAAATATACTATTATAAAAAGAGAAGGCCGAAAGGAATGAGAGCGTATGCTACAACATATAAACAAGTAGCACAATCAATTACATCAGATCCAAGATTCCCAGATTTAAAGAATAATTGGGGAATACAACAGATAAAGCAGTGTGTAAGCAATGCGCCCTCATCAATTCCTCGTTTTTGGATATCAGTGCGAATGAATATACATTTAGAGCAACAAGTCAGACGAATTTATTCTATATCAGAATAAGAAGATAAAATAGGTATATCATCTATATGAGTAAATTCCCCTCTATCATTTACAAAGAGATTAAATTTAGGCTCCAATTTACTCCGCAGAAATTGAATGAATAAAGAATGCAATTTTTCCTTCCCTATTCTAAGGCTATTCTTTCTTATTATATCTGGATTATCAATTGCTTGGCTAATAGGTAAATATCGCTTTAAATATTTAATGGGCATAGTATATAAGAGTTCATTCTTATCTAAGCAGTTCCCCTTTAATGCTCTACGTGTTATCCTGACTTCACTCCCACATATGCTATACAGACCTATTTCATGTGTAAGACTCTTTATCTTTTCGATATGAACTGGTACTGTGCAAACAATCATATAATCAAAAACTTTCTTACATTCTTCTATCTGTTCTACAATCCTGCGTAAATCATCATTCTCGGCCTTTATTTCAATCGCAATAGTTTTATTATTACAAATAATTAGCAAATCAACTACTTTCCGTTTTGTGCCATACATAACTTCATTACCTATTAGTATCTTATCTATGCCATATTGATTAATAAAGTAATCAATAATTATCGTTTTCATATATTCGGCAGATTGGCATTTATTCTCATCAATATCTTTCATATTAGGATACTTTATAATCATTAATCATCATCAAGTCTAATACCCTCTTCCCGCTATCGGTAGTATAGTATAACTGACTCGGGTTGTTTACCTCATTTGGAAATTTCTTCGCAATCCAACCTATTTTTATCAATGGGTCAATATACTTCATCCGATTTCTGGATTGATCACTGAGTCCAACCCTTTCAAATAACTCACTCCGCTTAATCGGTAGCAACATAAGATTTAAAAGTTCTGCTACTCTATTGTGCATAGAACCCGATAATATAGCTTCTACCCTATTACTTACTGCGTTACTTACTGCGTTACTTACTGCGTTACTTACTGCGTTACTTGTACCGTTAGCATAAGCAATAATGTCTTCTAACGAATTAAATTTCAATATTGCAATAGGGTTACTACCCGAGTTATTATTCACGCGTTCTGCTTGAGGATGTATGGGTAACTTAACAACGAAACAGACGCTGTCAGCATCAGCTTCTATGACTGGTTCGGGAGAACCATTGTCCTTCATTTTGCGAAATATCTTCGGGAAACCAGTTCCTCGCCCTTCAGTCAAATCCAATTCTTTTAGGAAATCACCAATCCTTCTATTACGGTATTCACGTGCTACAATCTTTTGGTGATTTAGTATTTGATGATTGACAGGTGGAATAGCACCGGGGTAGCTTAATATGGTAATCATGTCCGAATATATCTGTACCTCAATCGGACTGCGACAATCATACCCTTTATGATAAACAGCATTAGACAAAGCTTCTTCAACGGCTTCAAACGGATAGTTATAAAAACGAAGTGCTTCAGCCTGATTAGGTACCTTGATAACTTGCTCGTGGATAATGTTTGTACGGATGAAGCTAAGAGCCTCTCGCAACTGCTTTTGTAGAGGTCCTTTAAAATAATGTTCGGTAAAATTATCACCTACCTCATCTTTATGCCATACAATCTCTATCCAAGCACGATCGAAGAACTTTTCCGGCGTAGTCGAGAAAAAGAGCAAACCGACGTTAACGGGGCGTAAGTACTCATCCGAACCTTTCGCTATATGCATGTTGCGGGCAAGTATAGGCAAACTGATGTGTTTGCTTTCTTCGTACAAATCGCTCTTTACCTCTTGCAGGTAGGCTTGTATCAAGCCAACATCCAAATCATCAATACTCGCCTCTTGGTTAATGCGGTCGTCAAACGGAACGCGGGCTGCTAATTCGTATAAGCGACGCAAAGATTCCCCTTTTGCCACGATAGAACTGGAACCAACTCGAATATAGTATTGACGTTGTGCCTTACTACCTAGAGTTGAAGGTGCAGAATAAGGACGAAAATCTCCGGCCGGGCACCAAAGTACAAGGATATGCCGACCGTCCAGTTCGTAGGGCTGCATGATTGGGAAATATGTAGGCTGTATGCGGTTACCCAATTCGACGACCTCTTTTTGTATTCTGTCCAACTGATTCGATTGCAAGCCTACAGGGGGAAGTGCTGGCTGACCATCTACCGCTCCTACGCCTATGATGATGTAGCCACCACCCCAATTGTTGACATCATTCGCAAAGGCACACATCGTACGAACAACTTCTTCCGGGTTCCAGCCTTGCTTGAACTCTAATCGTTCCCATTCAACGGCTTGACCACTAATCAATTCTTGTATATTTATAGGCAGTGCCATAATTACTTCTATTTTATTGTTATGCACAAAGATACGGATTAATCAGTATCTTCTCACAAAAAACAAAAGTATTTTTTCTTTTTGTTTGGTCGTTTCAGCTCCCTGATTCCCGCAAAGAATCAGTGAGTTGCTGTTTTTAGTCGGTAGCAGTTCAATCATTAAGTCTGTTTCGTTCGGTTATTTTTTCGTTTCTGTTCTTTGACATACTCTTCGATGGACATGCCCATGATCATCTTGAACGATCGCCAGAAGGTGGTACGATTGGCAAAGCCTACTTCTTCGCCCAGCGCTTCTATCGACAAGGGGCTATCGGAGTTTATCATGTTGACAGCATCCGCGATGCGCCATTGGTTGACAAACCTGTGGAAATTCTTTTCGCTCACACGATTCACAGCCACCGATATCATCCGTGCATCTTTGTTAAGATGCTTACTTAACTCGATGATGCTGAAATCGGCCGACCGATACATTTTGGTATTCTGCATGAAGTCTACGATTTCGTTGTACAGCTGCACTTCTTTGTCGTCGGGCTGTTGCTTGGGCGGCGGCTGAAAGCGCAATCTATACTTTATCAGTATCCAAGCGAGAATAATCAGCAGCAGGACACAGCATATCGCTGTGGCAATCATAAGGCGGTGTGTTTTTACGAACTGTTCTTGTTCTTCTTCCTCTGGAGGCAATATGAAGTTTACCGGCCCATTCAGGTTGCTAATGCTTAACCTTTCCTTTCGCTTTGAATGGGTTTCAAACGCTTGCTTGAGCAGGATAACACTCTGCTCGCGATTGCCGTAGAGGTGTTCGTATTCTCCTTGTGCGAGGTATAGCAGACCCTGATGAAGACGCACGTGTGAGGCCTTTTTGTAATGTTGGACGGCCGTATTGACATAATGATACATCGAGTCGCGCATGTCGAGCTGTCCGTAAGTTAACGCTAACATGCAGGCTGTCTCTCCCGCACAGTCATAGTCGTGGTTGCCGATGGCCTCGTGAAAGGCTCCTCTAAACCAAGGCAAAGCTTGCACGTAGTCTTTTTGCAGGCTGTGCACGTAACCGATACCTAATTTGCATCGGTAGTAGTAGGGATTGATTAGCGTGGTGTCGGCATATACCAACAGTTTGTTGTGCATGCCAAGGGTAAACATGTCGGTGGCACGTTCCAATTGATTCTGTGCCGCCAGTATCAGTCCACTGATGCAATAAGCTTGGCTCAGTGCGCCGTTGTCATAGGCTGCGCTCGGATGCTCGAAGATGTATTGAAGCAAGATGTCGGCATTGGTATAATCGCTCAGGTCGTAGCACAATTCGGCTATTGCAGCATAATAATGAAGCGTGTTAGGCAGAAAGCTATCCGCTGCGTAGCTCGACAACTGCACGATGCGATGTGCACAGTTGATGGACGCGGGGTAATCTTCGAGGTGGAGTTGATACTCGTTAAAGGCATCGAACCATAAACGCATAGCCTTTTCATACTTTTTTTCTCGCTCGGCTGCCTGTGCCTCTGCTATCCATTTCGAGACATCCACCTGTTGTGCGTTGTCATGCATCAATAGCTCCGTTTTATTGTGCGAGCAAGCGCAGAAAACAATGAGGCAAACCATAGCTGTCATTGGCAGAATCAATAGTCGGTCGTATTTCATATTTAGAAGCTGTTTTGGATTATAAAAAAGCAATACTATCTATTGAATATCGGTTGGCCAATTGGATACTATCTCGTAACTTTATGGTTTCCAATACACAAATTCTGAACAATTACCCAACCAACCCACTGACAAACAGTGGCAAGTTTAAAAAAACATCGTAAAACCCAAAGAAAGAACGAATAAACTATGGAAACAGGGATTCTCTGATCGCTGGATTGCCAAATAAGTTGTAAACTTCAGTTCTCCTCCATCCCGAGTGCAGATTTTACCATCCTAATGTGACTTCTATCGGCCAGTGGTCGGAGATGTATTGCAGGCCGCCGTAGGAGTCTTTCACCAATTTATATTTCAGAGATGTGAAGTCGGAAGTGATAAATACTTGGTCGAGTATAGAGCCGCCGCTACCAAAGCCGTTGAAGGTGGCCGAGTTGTCGGTCTCTTTGGCCGTGGTACGTACATTTTGGAAGTGAGCATTGGTAATGAGCCGAAGCACATCATTGCTATTGGTGTTGAAGTCGCCTACCATGATTACGGGCAAGCTTGGAGCAGGGTTGATGCGCTGCAATTGCTCTACCAGCACCTTGATTTCTTTCTGACGCACATCGTTGCCGCTGTGGTCTAAGTGAACGCTGATGAAGATGAATTTCAATCCGGTGGCATAATGGGTAAACTTGCCCCAGGTTACGATGCGGTTACACAAGTCGCCATACGAACGACTGGGCTTATCGGGTGTATCGCTCATCCAGAAGTAGCCCCAATCATTGACTATGACGTCTTTTGAATAAAAAAGAGGGACATATTCACCCAGCTCCACATCCCCCAGAGCCGGTATAAACGATATGGTAGGCGAGTCCTTGCCTTTGTCGCGATCTACGCCCAGACAGTTGTAGCCGGTGTCTTTAATGACATCTATTTTCTGGGTATGCTTCACTTCCTGCATCCCTATCAGCACCGGCTGTCGGGTGTTGAGCATTTCTTTCACTCCACCCCGCCGTTTGCTCCAACTCTGGTCGCCTTTATCGTCGCTGTTCTTATAGCGAATGTTGAACGACATGATGTTCATGGTGTGATACGGTCTGCCTGCTTGGCTCACTTGAATCGTCTTATCACTCACTCCCTCGGCGGATAGGGTGACGTTGGCCTTGCGCGTTTGAGGACTTGTATTCTGGTCGAGGTGAATGGTGAATGTACCCTTGCCATTGCCCGATGTGGCCGACACACTCAGCCAGTCGGCATTCTCTGTGACGTTCCATGCGAAGTTGCTATTGACGCTGACCGTGTAATCCTGGCTCTGCTCTGTGGCATCAATAGCAATGGGCGATACACTCAGCTCACGCTTGAGACCTTCCTGCTTTACTTCGATGGTCACTGTATGGTTGTCATCGGTAGTCAGGGTGATGTAGCCTGTGCGTGGTGTCTCAATCATAGTGTTTGCTTCTACGGATACAGTGATTTGCCCGTTACCCTCGCCCTGGGTGGGCGTGAGGCTGTACCACGTAGCCTCGTCTTTCGCGGCAGTCCACGCGAAGCTGCTCTCTATCGTTACGGGATAAGTTTTTGCTTCGGAACTTGCGGGGATGGTGCTCGGAGTGACCTTTAGCACCATTGCGTCTTGCTTTACCTTTATGGTAGCTGCGTATCGGTCTGCCTCGTCGTGCAGCGTTACGATGCCTGTGCGCGCTGTCTGCCCGGCGTACCTGCCCACGCTCAGGGTAAAGGTGTTTTTGTCTTTCGTAGCGGGGATGAAGTCAATCCAATTGTTTGCGGAGTCGTCTTGTGGAGTGGAATCGACCTTCCATGCGCCTACCTTGCTGGTCACTTCAAACAGTTGCTCACCCCCCTTGGCATCGACGCTCATCTGGCTTGGACTCACGGTCAGTGCATCTACCACGGTTTGCAGCTTCAACGACTGCTGAAACGCGTAATACAATCCCGGGTACAGACTGTCGGGCAAGTCCACCAGATCGTCGCCTTGGTATAGCGCACTGTCGGCTGTCATGGCCGTAATGCTGAGTATTCTATTCTTGGTAGACAATCCCCGATGTATCCCCCCGTGCGTGTCTTCTCTGCGGTCAGTGGGCAACATCAGGTAAGCCGTCAACCGGTTCGACCCATCGTGATTCATCAACCTTAGCGTGTCGGTGGAGGATTGGTTTTTCAACGCATATTCGTGAGAATCTCTCCACTCCATAGCGGTATAGAAGCCTTGGTTGCTTTTGTCGGTCAGCATCAGTTGCACCATCTTTTCGGACTTCGGCAGGGTGAGGTCGAACTTCAGTAGTGTACATAGGTGGCTGAGTGCGAAATTATCCGAAGGAGCTTGTGCTTCGGGGGTCATCATTACGTCATACTTCGCGAGGTGCGACAAGGGAGCCTTACAATCTTCCACCTGCCTGCTGAAGTCAATCGTGTGCGGCAAACTGCCGAAATAGGGATATAGGTAGTAAAACTGTCCGGTGTTCATCCCTGCCTTGATTTCGCCTTCAAATTTCATGCTGCCGGCATCCAGCTGTTCGATGCCTTCGAGCTTGCCCTTTATGCTCCACACGGTTTGAGGAGTCGTCTGCCCCAATATGGTAAGCTGTTCGTTGGCCGGTATGCTGTCCCATGCCACGCTGATAGCACCGTCTGTACCGGTGTTGGCGTAATAGATGCGTGTAGAGGCTTTGCCTTGTGTACCTGTGGTCACAAAGTGATACACGCTGTAATTACCTTCGTCAGAGGGGGCGATGGCCTTGTTGTCGTTGCATGCCATCAGCACTGCGGCTGTTGTCAGTATGCTTAGTAAGGTAGCTTTCATTGGATGTTACATTTGTTCCCATTGTTATTATTGTCTTATTGAAGAAGCAACCCCAAAAGAGCAACTCTCCTCCCTGACCGGAGATTCCCGGACACTCTTTGGGGTAAGAGGTGGATATTAGTTATCCACAGGGAGGGAGCTGCTCTAACCTGAAAAGAAAACTATTGAACAACTATGTTTTTCATTCTTCACGTTCTACCAGCGTGCAGATGCTCACGCGGTTCCAGTCGGGTTCGGAGAACATATCGCCCACGCCTTGCCCTTCTGCTTTGATGCGTTCGGGTGCGATGCGATACTTCCGAACCAGAATGTCGTGTACGGCTTGAGCACGTTGGCGCGCAATACGTTCATTAATATCGGCATTACCTTCGGGCGATGCATACCCGCGAATTACCACATTGGTGTTCGGATGGCGACGCATGTAGGTGGCCACGCGCTCCACGTTGGGCAGCTGCGAGCCGTCTACTGTGGTGGCACCCTGACGGAACGTAATAGTGGTTTCGGGTATGTTTATCTTGGAGGTAATGGTTTGTACGGTTGATACTTGCACTGTGTCGTGCGACACTACCGTAACGGGATTGCTCATACACTTTTCCAGTTCGGCTTGCAAACGTGCGTTGTCGTCTTTGCCGGCCTGCAAATCTTGTTGGCTCGTGGCCAGCTTGCCTCGCAGGTCGTTGATGTTGGCATTGAGGCGGTTGGCTTCGGCTTGGTCGTAGAGCCTTACGCGCATAAAGTGTCGCTTGCCATTCGCACCGGGGAGGAAATAGACTACGCCGGCACGAAACTCAAACATCGCGTCTCGGCGTAGCAGCCTTGCACGGTGCATCTTCAGCATGCCTTCCATGTCGAACAGAAACGAAGGCTTCAGCGTCAGCATCCATGCCCGCGCACGATCGACAAACAAATTGAGGCTCACGCCGTAGCGGGTCGACCACGTATTGACGTCGCTCATCCCGTCCCGATAATAGTGTAGCAACCCCATGCCGGCATACATTTCTATTTCGTACGCGCGCGGACTGTTTTGATAGCCCGCTATCAGGTTAATCAAGTTGAACTTGATTTGCAGCGATACATTGTTCATATCCACAAAAGTACGACTGTCGGTAGCATTGAAGTAGACCGCGTCTTGCAAGCTCAGCCCGATGCCGGGTGTGAGTTGGCGGGTCAGCTCCAGCGCAGCGTTGCCATTGGTTTGCGGATAGTTATACCGTTGTTGCAGCGGCGTGCCGAAACCTCCATATACACCCAGCGACCAGTTGTCTCGCCATCCGCCGTACTTCAGTGTGGTCGACGGAGGCGAATCTTGAGCGTTGGCGGCGGTAGCCGCCAACGCTGCAAAGAGCACAGATGCAAATAGCCTTTTCATA
>JAISHU010000010.1 GCA_031262385.1 Mediterranea sp. (in: CFB group bacteria) | reverse complement strand
TATGAAACAAGTGAAAGGCGACTTGTACGAACGAGCTATGAAACGAAACGAAATTAAATATTATTAGAAAATCGCAGAATGAAAAAGTTTATCAACTTTAAATCGGTTGTTTTATCCGCCCTGCTATTGTCGCTACACATGGTGACATACGCACAAAACAACGTCATCGACGAAGTGGTATGGGTGGTAGGAGATGAAGCCATACTGAAATCCGAAGTGGAAGAAGCACGCATGAGCGCCTTGTACGAAAGACGCAAGTTCGACCGCGAACCCTACTGTGTCATTCCCGAAGAGATAGCCGTACAAAAGCTGTTTCTGCATCAGGCGGCACTCGATAGTATAGAGGTGAGCGAAGCCGAAATCATACAGCGTGTGGACATGTATATGAATATGTACATCAGTGATTTAGGTTCGCGTGAGAAAATGGAAGAATACTTCAACAAGACCTCCAGTCAGATTCGCGAAACACTCAGGGAGAACGCCCGCGAAGGTCTCACCGTACAGAAAATGCAGCAAAAACTGGTGGGCGAAATCAAGATAACTCCCGCCGAAGTACGCCGCTACTTCAGCGCTTTGCCTGCCGATAGTATTCCCTACATACCTACACAGGTGGAGGTGCAAATCATTACCCAACAACCTAAGGTTCCGCTGGAAGAGACAGAAGATGTGAAACGACGCCTGCGCGAGTTTACCGACCGCGTAAACAAAGGCGAAACCACCTTCTCGTCATTGGCACGTATGTACTCAGAAGACAAAGGTACCGCGTTGAACGGCGGTGAAATGCCGTTTGTGGGACGCGGACAGTTAGACCCCGCCTTTGCCAACGTAGCCTTTAACTTACAAGGAACCAACAAAATATCTAAGATTGTAGAGTCGGAATATGGTTACCACATCATTCAGTTAATCGAAAAACGAGGCGACCGCATCCGTGTGCGTCACATATTGCTAAAACCGCACGTCCCCGAAGAAGCTTTGATGCAAACCAACGCCCGATTAGACTCTATTGCCGACGACATACGCAACGGCAAGTTCAGCTTCGAGGATGCCGCATCGGTACTCTCGCAAGATAAAGATACCCGCAACAACCACGGACTGATGCCCAACCCGGAAACCGGAACGTCGAAATTCCAGATGCAAGAACTGCCGCCCGAAATTGCCAAAGTGGTAGACAAAATGAAGGTGGGCGAAATATCGGAAGCATTTACCATGATTCCGAAAACAGGTAAGGAAGAGTGCGTCATCGTTAAACTGAAAAGCCGCATCAACGGACACAAAGCCACGATCGCCGAGGACTATCAGAATCTGAAAAATATTGTGCTCTCCAAACGTCAAGACCAAGTGCTCGACAAATGGATACGCGAAAAACAAAAGCACACTTACGTGCGCATCAACGAAAATTGGAGAAACTGTACCTTTAAGTACCCGGGCTGGATTAAAGAATGAAACTTCGAACACTGCCTGTTGCCCTGCTGTGCCTGCTGGCAATCTGTCTCTATGCACAAGACAACAAACCCGCGCCCGAGAAGAAAAAGACGCGGGTAGACCTGCTCTATGCCGACGAAGCCCGTGCCGACAAGAAGTTGCGCCCCGATGTGCAAGTGCTGATAGGCTCGGTACAACTGCGTCACGACAGCATGTACATGTATTGCGACAGTGCACTGATATACGAAACAAGCAATTCGGTGGAAGCCTTCAACAACGTACGCATGGAACAGGGTGACACCTTATTTATATATGGCGACTATCTGTACTACGACGGCATGTCGCAATTGGCAATGCTGCGAGGCAATGTGCGAATGATAAACCGCAACACCACGCTTACCACCGACAGTTTGAACTACGACCGCGTCTTCAACTTGGGCTATTACTTCGAGGGCGGCACACTTACCGACGAACAAAACGTGCTGACTTCCATCTGGGGCGAATACAGTCCGTCGACCAAGCTGGCGGTATTCAACCACGAGGTGGAACTTGAAAACCCCAAGTTCACCCTCTACTCGGATACACTGAAATACAGCACCGAAACCAAAATAGCCAACATCTTGGGACCGTCGAACATCATCAGCGAGCAAAACCATATCTACTCCGAACGGGGCATTTACAACACTACCACCGAACAGGCGGAACTGCTGGATCGCTCCGTCTTGACCAATGAGGGCAAGAAGCTTACGGGCGACAGCTTGTATTACGACCGCCAAAAAGGTTACGGCGAAGCTTTTGTCAACGTGCGGATGAACGACAGCATCAACCGCAACATGCTTACCGGCGACTACTGCTTTTACAACGAACTCACCGGCGACGCACTTGCCACCCAACGTGCCGTAGCCATTGACTACTCGCAAGGCGACAGTCTGTTTATGCACGCCGACACGTTGCGACTACTCACCTATCACATCGACACCGATTCCGTCTACCGCGAACTGCGCGCCTACCACAAAGTACGCGCCTATCGCACCGACGTACAAGCCGTATGCGATTCGCTGGTGTACAACTCCAAAGATTCGTGCATGAGCATGTACACCGACCCCATTATGTGGCACGGCGAGCAACAGTTGCTGGGCGAAGAAATCAAAGTTTATATGAACGACAGCACCATCGACTGGGCACACATCATCAATCAGGCACTCACCATAGAGCGCATAGACAGCCTGCACTACAACCAAGCCTCGGGCAAGGAGATGAAAGCCTTCTTCAAAGACGGCGAGATGTACCAAGTAGAAGTGGACGGCAATGTGCGGGTGATATTCCATCCGGTGGAAGAGAGCGACAGTACACTCATGGGACTGAACTACATGGAAGGTCCCTTCTTGCGCATGTTTATCAAAGAACGACGCATGGAGAAAGCTGTCTTTACGGGCAAAACCAACGGAACCTTCTACCCCTTGGATCAGGTACCTGCCGACAAATACAAGCTGGCGGTATTTGTATGGCTGGAGTACATTCGACCCGTAAGCAAAGCAGATATATTTCAATGGCGCGGCAAGAAAGCGGGAGAACAACTTCGGAAGTCCGACCGCAAACCCGTAACCTCGCCCATGAATATGCATATTAGAAGAAACTAAAAAAGATAACTATGGGAATGTTTACTACACGAAAGCCTCGCGGCTTTAATCATCCATATATCTATGTGGACGAGCGAAAAGAAAAATTGGCGAAAATGGAAGAAAACGCCAAGCGCGAATTGGGCATGTTGCCCGAAAAAGAGTTCTCGCCCGAAGACATTCGGGGTAAGTTTGTGGAGGGTACCACCCACCTGAAACGTAGACAAAACAGTGGAAAAAAGCCCGTACATTTGGGCATTCTACTGGTATCTATCGCCTTATTGCTATATTTTTGGTATGCAATTGCCAATGGTATCATATAAATGTTTACCTTTGCCGCGTTTTATTATTTTAAGTTATAAGAAACACAGAAGCACAATAAGTACGCATGAGTGATATCATCCATCTGTTACCGGACTCCGTAGCCAACCAAATTGCAGCAGGCGAAGTTATTCAGCGCCCCGCATCGGTGGTAAAAGAGTTAGTAGAAAACGCCATTGACGCATCCGCACGCGAGATTCACGTATTAGTGACCGATGCCGGAAAGACCAACATACAAGTCATTGACGACGGTAAAGGGATGTCTGAAACCGATGCGCGCCTCTCGTTCGAGCGGCACGCCACTTCCAAAATAAAAAATGCAGCCGACCTCTTTGCTTTGCACACCATGGGATTCCGTGGAGAGGCATTGGCATCTATTGCAGCCGTAGCCGAAGTGGAACTAAAGACACGCACGGCGGGCGAAGACTTGGGTACACGCATCGTGATATCCGGTTCCAAGCTCGAAGCCCAAGAAGTAGTGTCGTGTCCCAAAGGCAGCAATTTCTCCATCAAGAACCTGTTCTTCAATGTACCGGCACGGCGCAAGTTCTTAAAAGCCAACTCCACCGAGCTGCGCAACATCTGCGACGAGTTTCAACGCATCGCACTGGTAAACCCCGATGTGGCATTTCACCTGTACAGCAACGATGCCGAACTGTTCAACCTACCTGCCATGCCGCTGCGACAACGCATCATGGGCATATTCGGCAAAAAGCTGAACAAAGATTTACTCTCCGTAGAGGTCGACACCACACTGGTGAAGATTAGCGGATATGTGGGCAAACCCGAGACATCACGCAAAAACGGCGTACACCAATACTTCTTTGTGAATGGGCGTTACATGTATCACCCCTACTTTCGCAAAGCCGTAATGGAGGCTTTTGACAAGTTGATACCCGTCGGCGAACAAATATCCTACTTCATCTATTTCGAGGTAGACCCCGCCAATATTGACGTTAACATACACCCCACCAAGACCGAGATTAAGTTCGAAAACGAACAAGGCATCTGGCAAATACTCTTTGCCGCCGTCAAAGAATCGCTGGGACGCTTTAACGCCGTGCCTTCCATAGACTTCGACACCGAAGATATGCCCGACATACCGGCGTTCGAGCAAAGTGCCGCCGTCAAACCGCCTACCGTACACTACAACCCCGCTTTCAATCCCTTCGACAATTACGAAGAGAGAACGACAAAGCACAATGGCGCAACAGTTGCAGCACTATACGAGTCACTGCTACCCGACGTAGTGGAAGAAAAGCACGAACACCCTACCCTGCCCTATGCCGAAGAGCCTGCCGTGACCACCGGCGAACAGTATCTGACCTACAAAGGACGTTACATACTGACGTCGGTAAAGTCCGGACTGATGCTCATCGACCAGCATCGTGCCCACATCAGGGTGTTGTTCGAACAGTTTCGCGAGCAGATTCGCGGACGCAAGGGAGTGGCACAAGGCGTGCTCTTCCCCGAAATCGTACAATTTACCATGGGCGAAGCCGCCACCGTCGACCAACTCACCGAGGAGTTCTCGGCTGTAGGATTCGAGCTGACACCCTTGGGCAACGGCAGCTATGCCATAAACGGAGTGCCTTCCGAAATAGAAGGGCTTAACCCCGTGGAGCTGGTACGCAACATGTTGCATGCCGCTATTGAAAAAGATAACAACATAAAAGAAGACATACAAGACACCCTTGCCCTGACATTGGCACGCGCTGCGGCGATTGTTTACGGACAGGTGCTTACACAACAAGAGATCACGACTTTATTAAATAACTTGTTTGCATGTGTTACTCCTAATTACACTCCCGATGGACTAACCGTATTAACGATTGTGACAGACGAGGAACTGGGAAAACTATTTGCACGACAATAAAAAATAATTTTTACGACAAAACCTTTTTCGAGCTATCATTGTTTATAGCTCGGATTAGAATAACTAAATATTTTATTAACTCTAAATTATTTGCAACAAAATGAAGAAAGTTCTAATGATGCTGGCCGTAGCCGGCATTTCGTCGACTGTCATGGCACAAAGCTACAGTCCGTCACAAAGTAGTGAGAGTGAAACCCCTATCAACAACAAGTATCAGGTGATGACCAACACGTTCTGGAATAACTGGTTTGTTTCGGCAGGTGGAGGTGCGTCGCTTCTGTTCGGCGACAACGACACTGCCGGCAAATTCGGCAGTCGCATCAGTTCAACGGTCAATCTGGGTGTAGGTAAGTGGTTTACCCCCGCTTTGGGATTGCGTTTGCAATACAGCGGATTACAAGCCAGAGGCTTCTCGCGCTTCGACAACGGCGACAACTATGTACGCGGAAATCGCCCCGGCAGTAACGGTTTGTACACACAACGCTTCTATTACATGAATTTGCATGGAGACGTGATGGTCAACCTTATTAATCTGTTCGCCGGTTACAACGATGATCGGATGTATGAGATTACCCCCTACCTCGGTGGTGGTTTCACGCACACCTACTCTGCTCCGCACCGCAGTGCACTTGCTTTGAACGCAGGTTTGATTAACCGCTTCCGGGTATCGCACGCCCTCGACATTAACTTAGAATTGGCTGCTGTAGGTCTCGAAGACGAATTCGACGGCGAATACACCAATAAGCACGGCTTCGACGCCATGCTGAATCTTTCGCTGGGATTGACTTACCGCTTCCCCACCCGTACCTTCAGTCGTGGCAGCAAGAGCCTTATCAGTGCTTCCGAGCTTGCCGACATGCGCGACCGCATTTCACGCTTGGCTGCCGACCGCGACCGCTTGAGAAATGCCCTCGAAGAAGAGCGTAACCGTCCGCCTCGCGAAATCATCAAAGAGGTTATCAAGGAGAAAGTGGTATCTAACGGAGTCTCCGTGGGACCGTCTACCGTATTCTTCGAAATCGGTTCTGCCAAGATTTCGCAACGTGGCGAAGCAGGCTTAAAGGTCGTTTCCGATAACATCAAACAAACCACAGCCAACTATGTTGTTACCGGTTATGCCGATAACAAGACCGGTAGTGCAGCCGTGAACGAAGCCCTGAGCTTGAAACGTGCACAAGCCGTAGTAAAAGTGTTGGTTAACGAGTACGGCATCGACGAATCGCGCTTGAGCACGGTAGCCGGCGGTGGCGTAGACACCTTCGGTCCCGACATACTGAACCGCATCGCCATTGTGGCACCTGCCGAATAAATTCAAAAAAACGTCATAGCTTTATTAAGCAATGCAGCCTGTATCCGTTCTCAAGATACAGGCTGCATTTTTTTGTGACAATCCGGCAGATAACCGACGAATGTCTTTATTGTGCGGCAAACCGTCGGGCTTGTTCGGCTATCAGGTCGGCATCATCAAAATAGTTAATCTTCATGGCGCGGCGTACTTCGTCTAATGTGGCGGCAGCAGCTTCGCGCGCATCGTCGCAACCTTTCTTCAGCATGTCGTAGATAGCGGGGATATCTTTTTCAAACTCACGACGGCGGTTGCGTATAGGCTCCAGCGTCTCTTGCATCACAGCATTCAGGAAGTTTTTCACCTTTACATCACCCAATCCGCCACGCATGTAGTGCGCCTTGAGTTCGTCCAGATTCGGATAATCGGGCAAGTAACGCGGAAAATGTTCGGGACGGCTGAAAGCATCCAGATAAGTAAACACCGGATTGCCGGCAACTTTACCGGGGTCTTGCACCCGCAGATGGTCGGGGTCGGTGTACATGCCGCGTATCTTGCGTTGTATCTCGTCGGGCGATTCGGAGAGGTAGATACAGTTGTCCAGCGACTTACTCATCTTTGCCTTGCCGTCGGTACCCGGCAGTCGCAGACAAGCGGCATTGTCGGGCAACAGGATGTCAGGCTCCACCAGCGTTTCGCCATAGATAAAGTTGAAGCGGCGTACTATCTCGCGCGCCTGTTCCAACATAGGCTCTTGGTCTTCGCCCACGGGTACGGTGGTAGCCTTAAATGCGGTGATGTCCGCCGCCTGACTAATGGGATAAGTAAAGAAGCCCACCGGAATGCTGGTCTCGTAGTTGCGCATCTGTATCTCGGTCTTCACAGTGGGGTTACGCTGCAAACGCGACACCGTAACCAAGTCCATGTAGTAGAAAGTCAGTTCGCACAGTTCGGCTATTTGCGATTGAATGAAGATA
>JAISHU010000164.1 GCA_031262385.1 Mediterranea sp. (in: CFB group bacteria) | reverse complement strand
GTGGAGAACGTTTACCGGCGGTTGCACGAGAATTACCAAAAGCCTGTCGACAAACGTTTGACTATTCTGGAGGTAGTGTTCAACGCCTCGAAAGAGGTGCGCATGCCCATACTGAACTCTACCTTAATTATTGTGGTGAGCTTCGTGCCGCTCTTCTTCCTCACCGGTATGGAAGGGCGTATGCTCAAACCATTGGGTATCGCTTTCATTGTGGCACTCGCCGCATCTACCGTTGTGGCACTGACGCTGACGCCGGTGCTCTGCTCGTATCTGCTGAAAGGAAATAACCGCAAGCTACAAACTACGAGTGGCAGCACATCCGACTCGTACGTAGCCGCCAAAATGAAACAGGGGTACGGACATGCCTTAGCGTTTGTATTTCGCCACAAGAAAAGCGTATTGGGCGGCACCATTGTTTTGTTTGTGCTGGCACTGGTATGCTTTTTTACACTGGGACGCTCGTTTCTGCCACCGTTCAACGAGGGTTCGTTTACTATCAATATCTCTTCGGTACCGGGCATCTCGCTCGAAGAGAGCAATAAAATGGGTGAACGCGCCGAGCAACTGCTGCTCTCTATTCCCGAGATACAGACCGTAGCACGCAAAACCGGACGCGCCGAACTCGACGAACATGCACTGGGTGTGAACGTCTCGGAATTGGAAGCACCGTTCGAGTTGAAAGAACGCTCGCGCAGCGAACTGATAGCCGATGTCCGCACAAAAATGGGTACCCTCACCGGCGCATTGGTAGAGATAGGTCAACCTATCAGCCACCGCATTGATGCCATGTTGAGCGGCACCAAAGCCAACATTGCCATTAAACTGTTTGGTGACGACCTCAACCGCCTGTTCTCGTTGGGTAACGAGATTAAGCGGAGCATCGAAGGTATTGAAGGAATTGCCGACCTTAATGTGGAGCAACAGATAGAACGTCCGCAACTCACCATTTCGCCCAAACGCGAGATGTTGGCACAATACGGCATCACCCTGCCCGAGTTTGCCGAGTTTGTACAGGTATCGCTGGCAGGCGAAACGGTGTCGCAAGTTTACGAGGAGGGTAAAAGCTTCGATCTCACCGTACGTGTGAAAGATAGTCGGCGTGATAGCGGCGAAGAGATACTCAACCTCATGGTGGATGCCGGTGACGGACAAAAGGTTCCGCTTGCCGATGTTGCCGATATTCGCTCGACTATGGGTCCTAATACCATTAGCCGCGAGAATGTGAAACGAAAGATTGTGATTTCGGCGAACGTAGCCGACCGTGACCTGCGCAGTGTCGTTAACGATATTCAGGCAGAGATAGAGAAAGACGTCACCCTGCCCGAAGGCTACCATGTTGAGTACGGCGGACAGTTCGAAAGCGAACAGGCTGCGAGCCGCATCTTGCTGTTTACGTCGCTGATGAGCATTGTTGTCATCTTCTTGCTGCTCTACCACGAATTTCGCAGCATCAAAGAGAGCGCCGTGGTACTTATCAACCTGCCGCTTGCTCTTATCGGAGGCGTCTTTGCCCTGCTCTTCACCACAGGCGAAGTCAGCATTCCGGCTATCATCGGCTTTATCTCGTTGTTCGGCATCGCTACACGCAACGGCATGTTACTCATCAGTCATTACAATCACCTGCAACTCGAAGAGGGTATGTCGGTACGCGACAGTGTGTTGAAGGGATCGCTCGACCGTCTTAATCCTATCTTGATGACCGCACTCTCATCGGCACTGGCACTTATTCCTATGGCATTGGGCGGCGACCTGCCCGGCAACGAGATTCAGAGTCCCATGGCTAAGGTTATCTTGGGCGGATTGTTGACTTCTACGTTCCTCAACGGGTTTATCATCCCCACGGTGTACCTGATGACCAATAAAGAAATCCCCGAGACCGCCGCTCTGCCGAGTAGCGAGGAGAAAACCGTATAACCTACTAAAACTTAGTAAACAATGAAACGAATCTTATTATTCATCTCCATACTGCTATGTATAACAGGTGTACATGCACAAACCGTTCGCATCGACGAAGTGTTGCAACGCGTGGAAGCGGGCAACCCCGAGTTGAAAGCTCTCGCCTTCCGTACCGAAGCGCAAAAGCAAGCCAACAAAGCGGACAACAACCTGCCCGATCCTACAGCATCGTACTCGCACATGTGGGGCGAAAAAGATGCCCACGAAACCATTGGTGAACTGACGGTGTCGCAACAGTTCGATTTCCCCACACTCTACGCCGCCCGTAGTAGCGCCAACCGCCTGAAAGCCGTTGCGCTGGACGGCGAAGCGACACTGCGCCGACAAGAGATTCTGCTGCAAGCCAAAGAGCTATGTTTGGACTTGTTGATGTTGCAACAACAGCACGCCTTGCTCACCGAGCGGCTGGTTCAAGCCGAAGAGTTGGGCAAGGTGTACCGCAAGCGATTGGAAACCGGCGATGCTAACATTTTGGAGAGCAACAAAGTAAATCTCGAACTGCTGAACGCGCGTACCGAGATGCAAGCCAACCGCACGGCGTTGAACAAAGCGTGCCTGACGCTTGCTGCGCTAATGGGTAACGACGACACAGAGAATCGTGGCGTCACTCCGAACGAAACCCCCGCGATAGTTATCAACGACGAACCGCTACCGCCATTGCCTTCTGATGCCGTCACGTTGCTGGACGAGTTACTGAGCAGTAATCCTGCCCTTCTGTCGCTTACCGCTGCAAGCGATGCCGCCCGCAAACAGGTTGCGGTAGACCGCCAAGGCTGGCTGCCCAAATTGGAACTGGGTTACCGTCGCAACACCGAAACAAAACTGGGATTCAGCGGATTGGTTGCCGGTATTTCGTTCCCGCTATTCTCCAACCGTCACAAAGTACAGACCAGTCGCGCACAGCTTGCCGGTGTTACCTACGAGAAACAAAATGCCGAAGCACAAGCACGCAGCGAACTGGTCGGTTTGTATGCCGAAGCACAGTCACTATCTGCTTCTATTCGCGAATACCAAGCGGCTTTGGGCGATTCGCACAATCTCGAATTGCTCCGGCAAGCACTCGACGGAGGCGAAATAAACATCACCGAATACTTTGTGGAAGTATCGGTAGTCTATCAAAGCCAACAAAATCTGTTGGAGCTGGAAAACCGCTATGGCAAGGTAATGGCACAGTTATATAAAAGTAGATTGTAAGAGGGTTAGGTATTAGCCATTAGACAGAACTGCGGTGTACGGGGATAACTTAGAAGTTGTTCCGATGTTCCTCTCGCAGTAAATCGTTGATTGTCTTTACGGGATTGAAGGTGCTCAAGGGTACTTCTACGAATACGGTGTTCCAATCACTCATGGCACCGTTCCACAATCCGGGCAGTTCGAGTGCCTTCAGTTCCTTGCCGTTTTTCGATTTGTAAGAGATAAAGCCCGTAGCTTTGTCTACGTAGTCGGGTAAGTTAAACTTGGCACCCGTATAGTCGCGTACGGCACATACTAAATCCACCGGATTGAAGTGTGTGCCTTGTTCGAACATTGCCTTCTTTTCGGGGTCGTTCATGTCAATCTGTGAGCTTTCCAATATCTGCAACGAAATAGTGCCGTCGGCGTTGTAAGCCAAAAACGGACCGCCACCCGGTTCGCCTACGTTCTTTACCATGCCGCACACGCGCATGGGGCGGTTCAGCTTCTTTATCAGGTAAAGCACCAGTTCGGCATCCTCCAGATGTTTGGTATCAGGATTTTTACAGCAGAGTTTCTTTTGGAGAAATTGCAGTGCTTCGAGCACTTGTTCGTGCGTATATCTGCCGCTTTCGAGCAGTTGCAGGTAAGCGAATGCCTGTTGTTGGAGCGACACCAGCATACCGGCAAGCAATCGTTTATATAATATGGTGTCTTCCTTCAGGCGGTCGGGCACCACATTGTCGATGTTTTTGATAAATACAATGTCGGCATCAAGGTCGTTGAGGTTTTCGATAAGCGCCCCATGTCCGCCCGGACGGAACAGCAGTTGCCCGTTGTCGCGGAAAGGTTGGTTGTTCATATCCACGGCAAGGGTGTCGGTGCTTGGCTTTTGCTCGGAAAAGGTGACGTTGTATTTTACGCCGTATTGTTTGGTGTAAGCCGCAGCTTTTTGTGCCACGAGTTGCTCGAACAGCGGGCGATGTTCGGACGATACGGTGAAGTGCACGTTGACGTTACCGTTTTTGCTTGCCGCGTAGAGGGCGCCCTCTACCAGATGCTCTTCCAGCGGCGTGCGGCTGTTGTTGTCGTAACGGTGAAACTTCAGCAAGCCTTTGGGCAACGCACCGTAGTTCAATCCGGCACTACCCAGCAGTGCCGACACTACCGTTTTGTAACCACCGGCGGCAAGTACTTCGTTGAGTGTTTTTCCTTCTTGTTGTTCCAGCACCGCGTTGAGGTCGTCATAGAAAGCAAACGCTTCGATGTGTTCGAAGAAAGCTTTTTCGAAAGGAGTTTGAGGCACGTCGTAATCGGCAGCCAGAAACTCAAACAAGTCTTTAAACATGCGGCTGGCGGCTCCCGATGCCGGAACAAACTTTACGATGGTTCGGTTGGTGCGG
The DNA here is from genome assembly GCA_031262385.1 of Mediterranea sp. (in: CFB group bacteria). GTDB lineage: Bacteria > Bacteroidota > Bacteroidia > Bacteroidales > Bacteroidaceae > Bacteroides. Next base: position 11,635 of record JAISHU010000164.1, on the reverse strand, counting down.
ACATAACTGTCCCATGTGTCCAATAGTAACTTTTGCTCGTCCGCACCGGGAACAACAATTCCTTTGGAAACATCGGCAGCGGCTGCCAATTTCAAGTAAGGAAACCCTTTTTCAAAACAAGTCAATTGCTCGGTTATTTGCTCTTCGGAGATACCCTTTTCGGTCAGTAACTTCCAATCTTGCGTTGTTATCATACGTGTAATGTTATATTGTATGCTGGCAAAAGTACAAATCATTTAGTAATATATTCTATCGGATGCCAAACTTTTTTACGTTACATCCGTTGTTCGGGCTGCGCGCGGCACGCTACAACCACACGCGTAAACTCTAATTTATCTGTCAGCACACCGCCTCCATTAGCATATTGGTATATTGTCATATTGGTATGCTATTTCCTATTTACATATCACAATGTCGCAATATTGCGCTTTTAGCTAACTCATACTTTGCGAAAAACGTGCCTTTAAACCGCACGCAATGCATTATCTCCGGCGACTCAACGAACCAACTCGGCGAAAACAACGAATCAACTCCGCGGAAACAACGAATCATCCGCCCGAAAACAACAAACTGTCGACGCGAAAACAACGAATCAACTGCCGGCTTAGCAAATTATCCCGGCAAGTTAAGCTGTATATCCCGGCAGATTATTGTGTTATCTCGGCAAGTTATCGCGCTAACTCGGCAAGATAATTTCATAAAGTTCTTTTTGGAGCTGTTTTTTCGTGCTGAAGGCGCTTTTAGTATTTTGACATAATTTCCTCGTATCTTTCTGTGAGTATGCGTATTAAGGTGCTATTTTTACATAGTTTAACGCGCTATACTGCCCACGAAAGCCACCGAGCCGTACTTCAGTCCGAAATAAGCCCGTTTTTCGAGGGTTCGTTTGACATTTTGACACTTTGATAGCGGTATCATTAGCTCATTCTTTATCATGGTGCTGGGATGGTTCGGACTTGCTCTGTATGGTTTCCTTTCGCTGGCAGTACTCTATCGGGTGTTGCAAGGCTGGAAGAAAGTACAACTTTCGGCTCCCGATACTTTCGAAGAAGTTACCGGCGAACCGGACATGGAATCGGTATAACCGTCTGTTGTGTGCATCGCAAACATCCCGCTTTATAAAAAATATCATAAGTCGTGAACATAATGAAGATGTCGTATGTTTTCATTGATATTCATTTTCAAAAAACACGTAGTTATGGAACAGACAGATTCATTATTGAAGATTAAAGTCATCCCCAATGCACCCTTGCTGGTGGAGGGGAAAGTGGAACTAACGCTTGCCGACGGAACGGTGAAAGTAGTAGATAAACCGCATCTTTGCCGTTGCGGTGCCTCGAAAAACAAACCTTTCTGCGATGGTGCACACGCTAAAATCGGTTTCAAAGACTAATCCGGTAATCCGGTAGATACAAAAAGGCGGAGTATTTTCTCCGCCTTTTTTACTGAATGGCACTTCCTATCTTACGGAAAAAGAACACTAAAGGCTGATATAATCTGTTTTCGTAATTGTATAATGGGCGATACATCGTTATAACCCATTTAGTAATGAAAGTGATTGTTTACCCACAAATCATCAGCATCGACAACGTGTGTACCAATCCCTATCTCGCCGACGTAGTGCGTTCCTTAGAAATGTCAGGCGTACATATTGGTAACCGTCCGGATAAAAATCCGCTATTCAGTCTTATATTTAAACGTATAGACAACGATGCTTACATTTTTCATTGGTTGGAAAACGTGCCGAATTATAAGCACGGTATCTTACAAACCATTGCAGCTATCTATTTCGTAGGAAGGATAAAGTGTCATCGCAAAACGTTGGTATGGTTCTTACACAACAAGGAACCCCATGTGATGCGGCATCCGTTTCTTAGTAAAATGATTGTTCGTCTTCTGCTTCGCAAAGCAGATTTAATCGTTACACATTCCACAGACGGCATCGAATTGATATGTCGGGAATATCCTCCCGCCGTTTCACGTATCTTATTTACACCTCACCCCACCAAGAACCGTATTCGCCTCCGTCCTGATGCGGACACTTCTCAAACCGACTTACTGATATGGGGTAGTATCTCACCCTACAAAGGCGTGCTCGAATTTGCCCGCTTTGCCGCCATGCGACAACTCATGCTACGCATTAAGATTATTGGAAGATGTACTTCGCCCGAATTGTGGAACGAATTAATGCAATATGCCGGTCCTTCTCTTACAATGGAGAACAGAGCCATTACTTTTGATGAGTTGGCAGACGAAATCGGTAAAGCGCGCTTCGTTCTCATCCCTTATGACGACAAGAGCGTATTAGACTCAAGTGCGTTGATGGATTCGCTTTCTTTCGGAGCGAAAGTAATAGGACCGGACACCGGTGCTTTTAAAGATTATGCCTCGGAGCCTCTAATTTGTGTCTATACTTTTCGTTCGTTTGACGATATACCGGTTATCGTTCAACGCGAAACCTGTCCTGCTAATATGGACGATTATCGGCATTTCCTTGATAAATACAACTGGAAGGCATTTGGTAAGCTCTTTTCGGAACGGTTGCATGCCATCTCTACCCGTGCTTCTGTTTAAGCTGAAAGATTATCTCACCTTATCCTCTTCATACAGATACTCCGTAGCATTGAGTTGCGAAGCGGCATATTGATACATGCTGTCCGCCAACTGCGGATGTTCGTTCACAACATCAACTACCGAGCCGTCGGCATAGCGAAACAGCGATTGCTTCCGACTGTCGGGCGAATAGATATAGAGATACTCCCGGTCGATACAGCCCAGTAGGTTGTCCGACGAGAACTGCACAAAGCGGCGTGTTGTGTCGAACAGGTCGACACCCGGTGAATGGTTGGTGTAGTCGATGCCCAATCTGCCCAGCAGGGTAGGGAAGACGTCTATCTGTCCGCCCGGTTGGTGGCACTGCCGTGCCTCGTCTTTCCATGCCGGCGAATAGAGAATGAAGGGCACATGTACCAGCGAAAGCGGCAGCTCGTAAGCTTGGCGCCCTATCACCCTGCCGTGGTCACCCAAGAAAACAAACAGCGTGTGGTCGTACCACGGCTCGTGTGAAGCCTTTTCCATAAACGTTTGTATGCAACGATCGGCATACGACACGGCACGCTCGTCGGTACTCTTTCCGATAGCCGGATAATCGGCGGGCACGGAGTTGTAGGGCGGATGGTTGCTGATGGTGAGTATCACCGAGAAGAACGGCTGCCGGCTTTGTCCCACCGTGGAGAGCCGGTGGAAGGCGTAGTCGAACAAAAAGCCGTCGGACACGCCGAAGGGTTTGTATGCCTCCTTTGCTGGGTAGTCGTCTTGCGAATAGAACTCTTCGAAATCGTTGGTCTTTATAAACGCCTGCATGTTGTCGTATTGCGGTTCGTGCGTCAGGAAGAACAACGTGTGGTAACCGTTGGCTTTGAGAATGGTGGCAAGTCCGTCGAAAGCAGGAGTGCGCACGGTCTTCATGGCATTCTTGTCGAACAGCGACGGATAGCCGCACAACGTGGCGAGCACCCCCTGATTGGTGTGCGTACCGGTGGAGTAAAAGTGGTCGAAGAAACAGCCGCGTGCCGCCACATCGTTTAGAAAAGGTGTAAGTGGGCTGCCGTCGGAGGTGGTGGTTTGCAGATAGTTCATGGACATTGATTCCATTAACACCAGCACTACATTGAGCTTCGGCAAACTGTCGGCAGGGACAATACGGCGTGCAAACGGCGACCGATTGGCAACTACGCCCGTGGTGTCGATGCCCAAATAGCTCTGCATAATTCGCACAGATGCTTCGTCGGAAGGGGTACCGCGCACGGTGCGATGCTTCTGTGTGGTTTGACGAATGTCGTTTATCAGGTAGAACGTAGGGTTGATGCCCATCTGATTGATAAACGGGTTGTTGGAAAAGAACGCCAGACTGGTGCGCAGGGGTTTCATGCCGAGAAGGCGTCCGCGCATGCCCACGATGCAAAGAGTAATGGCAAGCGCGGTGAGCGGAATCGTCACTGTATAGTCGCGCAGGCGAGGCTTGGCAAAACGCATACCCGAGAGACGGCGTCCCCAACTGATAACGAGCCACGAGAAGAGCGCAACGAATAGTATCAGCACGACAAAGTAGAGGTAATAAGAGAGGTCGCGAAATATCATGGACACTGCCTCCGTACCCTCTTCTTTCCAGTTCATCACCGAACAGTCAATGTGTTTGAAGAAGTATCCGAAGTAGGGAATATCCGCCACCGATACGGCAAACATCAGGGCGAACATCACACAATAGTAGATGCCGCACACCTGTATGAGCGAGGTGCTGATGCGATGTTGTCGGTTTATCAGTGCATAAAACGATACGATAACTACCGGCAGAATGCTGATGTAGCAGGCGATGACATTGTCGAACCACACGCCGTACAGAAAAGCCCATGTGATGTCGTAGAGCTTATCGGCATCGTCTTCCACATTGCTGTAGTTGCCGATAAGTAGAATCAGGCGAATAGCCAATAGAATAATCAGTGCAAGCACGTGCACGGAAAGAATGTAGCGATAGGCTACCAACAGTTTTCTCATAAGTCGTGTTAAAATTAGGTGAATGGTTAGGTATCGGTTTGTGAGCAATGTCTATCTCACGCGTTTCTTTTTATAATAAGGATAGGTTATAAATACAAACATTAGTACGGACAGACCGGCGGCGCTCATAAACAAAACGCCCTGATACAAATAAAATAACTCTCCGAAAATAAATCCCGCCCAAAAGCCGGCGTCGACGGCAAGTTGAAGCGTACTGTTGGCTGTTCCGCGCTGGCAATGTTGCGACAAATGCACAAACATGCGAGTAGCCGGAACGATGATAAGCGGTAGTACCACGGCGGCAGGCATCCACACGCCAACGGCAAAAGCCGGCAGTAGCATGTTAATGGCAGGCAGCCATGCACGCGGCAGTAAAAAACGGTCTAAACTAAACACCGGCACCTCTATGGGTGAGCGGAAAGGCACATACACGCCCAAGGCAAGCAAAGCACTGAGCAGCGCCGAAGCAGCGGCAATATAGATTTGCGTGAGTTCGTCCGCCACAAGCAGGTAGACACCCAGTCCGGCGAGCATGCCCAAACGTGAGCAAAGGGTAAAAATGATGTTACCCCTCGTGCGGTGCGAAGTAAGGGTGATGTCGATAGTCACCGTAGTGCCTGCCGTAGTCGCCAGCCCGAACAACATACCCTGCACGCCGCCCAACGCCACATATTGCAAGTCGGTGAGGCGAGGTAGTAAGAGGTAGGCAACCATGGTGCCCGCCAACAAAAACGTGGAGTAAAACAGGATGTGTTTCCGCTTGTAAGCATCGCCCAAGTAGGCATGAAACATACCTACCACGAACATACCCCCCACAAATGCGGCTATCATTTCCCACCTGTGCCAAAGGTTAGGCAGAAATGCATAGACTGAAACGAAAAGCAGGAGTTCGACCATGCACATCTTGATAAAAGATGCCGTGCATAGTCGTTCGTCCTCAGTATTGTTCTTTTTCATTAGGGAAATCTAAATTCTTCACATCCGACACGTAGCGACTGATGGCGTCGGTCATTGTCGTGTAGAGGTCGGCATAACGGCGTAAGAAGCGGGGACGGAAGCCGTTGTTCATTCCCAGCATGTCCTGTATCACCAGCACCTGACCGTCTACTCCGCCTCCGGCACCAATGCCGATAACGGGGATAGTCAGCTCGCTCGCCACACGTTCTGCCAATGCTGCGGGTATCTTCTCCAGCACCAGTGCAAAGCATCCCGCCTCTTCGAGCAGGTGTGCGTCGCGTACTAGCTTTTCCGCCTCAAGGTCGTCTTTGGCGCGTACAGTGTAGGTGCCGTATTTATTGATAGATTGCGGCATCAGTCCCAGATGTCCCATAATGGGGATACCTGCGCTTAAAATGCGTTTTACCGTACCTATAATCTCTTCGCCGCCTTCCAGCTTCAGTGCGTCGGCATGACTCTCTTTCATAATGCGAATGGCGGAAGCCAATCCTTCCAGTTCGTTGCCCTGATAAGAGCCGAACGGCATATCTACCACTACCATGGCGCGTTTCACACCGCGTACTACCGATTTGGCGTGATAAATCATCTGGTCGAGTGTGATAGGGAGGGTTGTTGTATTTCCGGCCATAACGTTGCTTGCCGAATCGCCTACCAATATTACATCCATGCCGGCGCCGTCTACAATTTGCGCCATGGTGTAGTCGTAGGCTGTTAACATGGAAATCTTTTCGCTCCGTTGTTTCAATTCTATCAAACGGTGCGTCGTCACCTTACGGGTGTCGTCCGAAATGTAAGCCATCGTCTTTCTGTTTAAAAAATCGGCTGCAAAGGTCTAAATTATCTTTCAATCGCACAAATATTTCACTTATTGTTCGTAAAATTCGTAGGTTGGCGATAAATCGCTATTTTTGCGCTCTCAAAGCGAGAAAGTTGTAAACCGAAAACAGTAAATAGCAATCAATCGAAAATGAAGAATACAGCCAAATTATTACTTTATTGCCCCGACAGACCCGGAATATTGGCAGAAGTAACTGATTTTATTACGGTAAACAAAGGAAATATCATCTATTTGGACCAACACGTAGATCGCGTGGAGAATGTTTTCTTTATGCGCATAGAGTGGGAACTGGAACATTTCCTTGTGCCGCCCGAGAAAATAGAAGACTATTTCGCCACGCTCTATGCACAGAAGTACCGCATGAGCTTCCGCCTTTACTTTGCCGATAAGAAGCCGCGCATGGCAATCTTTGTGTCGAAGCTGTCGCACTGCCTGTTCGACTTGCTGGCACGCTACACGGCGGGCGAATGGCATGTGGAGATTCCGCTCATCATCAGCAATCACACCGATTTACAACCGGTTGCCGAACGCTTCGGCATTCCCTTTCATCATTTCGAAATCACTCGCGAAAACAAAGCCGAGCAAGAAGTACGCGAACGCGAACTGCTGGCACAGCACGGCGTGAACTTCATTGTGCTGGCACGCTACATGCAGGTGGTGTCAGAGGAGATGATTGCTGCCTATCCCAACCGTATCATTAATATTCACCACTCCTTTCTTCCTGCCTTTGTAGGGGCAAAACCCTATCATGCCGCCTTTGAACGCGGTGTCAAGATTATAGGTGCCACCAGCCATTATGTCACTACCGAACTGGATGCAGGTCCCATTATCGAACAAGATGTGGTGCGCATCACTCACAAAGACGAAATAGAAGATCTGCTGAATAAAGGTAAGGATTTGGAAAAGATTGTACTCTCGCGTGCCGTGCGCAAGCACATTGAACGCAAAGTGCTGGTCTACAAAAATAAAACCGTCATTTTTAATTAGCTTTACACGTATGAATGTTGCCATTATCAAATATAACGCCGGAAACATCCGTTCGGTGGACTATGCGCTACGACGCTTGGGTATTGAGCCGGTGATTACCGACGACAAAGAGTTTATCCGCCGTGCCGACCGGGTGATTTTCCCGGGAGTAGGCGAGGCAAGCACCACCATGCAATATCTGCACGAACGCGGACTGGATGTGTTCATCCCCGAATTGCGCCAGCCGGTGCTGGGTATTTGTCTGGGTATGCAACTGATGTGCCGCTACTCCTACGAGGGCGATACCCGCTGCATGGGTATTTTCGATGCCGATGTGGTGCGCTTCGAATCCCAAAAGCACGAAGACAAGATACCTCACATGGGCTGGAATACCATTAGCGACACCCACGGTGCGCTTTTCAACGGATTCATTCCCGACAAAAAGGAGTATGTTTACTTCGTACACAGTTTCTACGTGCCTACGGGCATGCATACGGCGGCTACCACCACCCACATACACCCCTTCAGCGCAGCATTGCAAAAACAAAACTTCTTCGCCACACAGTTTCACCCTGAGAAAAGCGGTGGCGTGGGCGAACGTATCCTGCAAAACTTTTTAGACGTATGATAGAACTGATTCCCGCTATCGACATCATCGACGGCAAATGCGTGCGTCTGTCGCAAGGCGACTACAACCGCAAGAAAGTGTACGGCACAAACCCCGTGGAGGTGGCACGCGAGTTCGAAGCTCACGGCATACGCCGCCTGCATCTGGTCGATTTGGATGGCGCCGCTTCGCACCATATCGTAAACTACCACACACTGGAGGCTATCGCCACGCAGACGTCACTCGTTATTGACTTTGGTGGCGGCGTCAAAAGCGACGACGACTTGCGCATCGCTTTCGAAAGCGGTGCCCACATGGTAACCGGCGGCAGTATCGCCGTAACCAATCCCCCGCAGTTTGAACGCTGGCTGTCGCTCTACGGTGCCGACAAACTGATTCTCGGTGCCGACGTAAAGGATAAGAAGATTGCCGTGCACGGGTGGAAAGAGGCATCGGAGCAAGAACTGATGCCGTTTCTCGATACTTATATAAATAAAGGTGTAACGCAGGTAGTCTGTACAGACATCCGCCTCGACGGCATGTTGCAAGGACCCTCCACCGCGCTATACAAAGAAATATTGGAACGTCATCCCCGGCTTTACCTGATAGCCAGCGGAGGGGTAAGTAGCTTCGACGACCTGTTGACGCTGCAAGCTGCCGGCGTGCCTGCCGTTATTTTCGGCAAGGCACTGTACGAGGGCAGAATCACGCTGCAACAACTTGCGAACTTATAAAATTTAGAAAACTGTGTTAGCAAAACGAATCATCCCCTGTCTCGATATAAAAGACGGACAAACGGTAAAAGGTACCAACTTTGTGAACTTGCGGCAAGCAGGCGACCCGGTGGAACTGGCGCGCGCCTATAGCCGGCAGGGTGCCGACGAACTGGTGTTTCTGGATATCACTGCCAGCCACGAAGGACGCAAAACTTTTACCGAACTGGTGCAGCGCATTGCTGCCAACATCAACATTCCCTTTACGGTGGGAGGCGGCATAAACGAACTTAGCGACGTGGAACGCCTGCTTGCCGCCGGAGCCGACAAAATATCGGTCAATTCTGCTGCCATTCGCCGTCCCGAACTGATAGACGACATCGCCCGTCACTTCGGTTCGCAGGTGTGCGTACTTGCCGTGGACGCCAAACAAACTCCTCAGGGCTGGCTATGCTATCTCAATGGCGGACGAATAGAAACCCCGCACGAACTCTTTGCGTGGACACACGAAGCACAAGAGCGAGGCGCCGGCGAGGTGCTGTTTACCAGTATGAACCACGACGGCGTGAAGACCGGCTATGCCAACGAAACCCTTGCCGAACTCTCCCAAAAGCTTACCATTCCTGTTATAGCATCGGGTGGAGCAGGCACCAAAGAGCATTTTCGTGATGTTTTTCTGCACGGAAAGGCAGATGCCGCACTGGCAGCCAGCGTATTTCACTTTGGCGAGATAAAAATTCCCGAATTAAAGCATTATCTTTGTGCCCAAAACATAACAGTAAGATGAACCTGAAGTTTGAAAAAATGAACGGATTGATTCCGGCTATCATACAAGATGCAGATACGAACAAGGTGTTGATGCTTGGCTTTATGAACGAGGAAGCTTACCGCAAAACCGTAGAAAGCGGACAGGTAACTTTCTTTAGCCGCACCCGGAATCGTCTGTGGACAAAAGGAGAGGAGAGTGGTAACTTCTTGAACGTAGTCTCTATAAAAGAGGACTGCGACAGCGATACGCTGCTTATCAAAGCTCATCCCCAAGGACCTGTATGCCACACCGGTACCGATACTTGCTGGAACGAAGCAAACAAGCCCGAACCCGTATTGTTCCTCAAAGAATTGCAAGACTTTATAGACCGTCGGCATACCGAAATGCCCGAAGGCTCTTATACTACCAGCCTCTTTCGCGACGGCATCAACAAGATTGCCCAAAAAGTGGGTGAAGAAGCCGTGGAAACCGTTATCGAAGCCACCAACGGCACCGACGACCGGCTGATTTACGAGAGTGCCGACCTGATATATCACCTCATAGTGCTGCTCACCGCCAAAGGATATCGCATAGAAGACTTGGCTAACGAGCTGCAAGAACGTCACGGAAAAGGATGGAAGAAACACTGATACGATATGCCGATGTAAAGATCCACCAACAAGAGTTGTGTGTGCTCGAACATGTCGACATCGAACTTCGCCAAGGTGAGTTTGTCTACCTTATAGGCAAGGTGGGCACCGGCAAAACCTCGCTACTGAAGACTATCTACGGCGAATTGGATATTGCCGACGGGGAAGCTTCCGTGCTGGGTTACGACCTCATGGGCATGAAACGCAAACATGTGCCGCGACTGCGCCGACGCTTGGGCATTATCTTTCAGGACTTCCAACTGATGACCGACCGCACGGTGTACGACAACCTGTCGTTTGTGCTGAAAGCCACCGGATGGCGCAACAAAGACGAGATTAAAGACCGCATCGAAGAGGTGCTCACACAGGTGGGTATGTCGGGCAAAGGCTATAAATACCCTAACGAACTGTCGGGAGGCGAACAGCAACGCATCGTCATCGCACGCGCCTTGCTCAATTCACCCGATATTATTCTTGCCGACGAACCCACCGGCAATCTGGATGTGGAAACCGGACACGCCATCGCCGAATTGCTGCATGGCATCAGTCGTGCAGGCACACTGGTGGTGATGACTACGCACAACTTACGCCTGTTGCAGGAGTTTCCCGGACAAGTGTATTGCTGTGCCAACCACCGGCTTACCAATGTAACAAATAAAAACAGTACTGTATAATCATTTAATTCAAAAAACAACATGAAAGTTTTAAAGTTTGGAGGTACTTCCGTCGGCTCTGCCGAACGTATGCGCGAAGTGGCCAAATTGATTACCGACGGAGAACAGAAAATAGTAGTGCTATCGGCTATGTCGGGCACCACAAATACGTTGGTGGAAATATCGGACTATCTGTACAAGAAGAATCCGGAAGGGGCTAACGAGATTATCAATAAACTGGAAGCCAAGTATAAACAACACGTACAAGAACTCTACGCCACATCCGAATACCGTAAAAAAGGTGAAGAGCTGATAAAGTCGCACTTCGACTATATGCGCTCGTTTACCAAAGACCTCTTTACGCTGTTCGAAGAGAAAGTAATCCTCGCACAAGGCGAACTCATCTCTACCGCCATGATGAATTACTACCTGCAGGAGTGTGAGATAAGCTCGGTGTTGCTGCCCGCACTGGAATTTATGCGCACCGACAAAAACTCCGAACCCGACCCTGTCTATATAAAAGACAAACTGGCAATGCAATTGGAACTGCAACCCAAGGCGGACATCTATATCACTCAAGGCTATATCTGCCGCAATGCCTATGGCGAAATCGACAACCTGCAACGGGGCGGAAGCGACTATACCGCATCGCTGATAGGTGCCGCCATTAACGCCTCCGAAATACAGATTTGGACGGACATCGACGGCATGCATAATAACGACCCTCGCATCGTCGACCATACTTCGCCCGTACGTCACCTGCACTTCGAAGAGGCGGCAGAATTGGCTTACTTCGGCGCTAAAATACTGCATCCCACCTGCGTGCAACCGGCTAAATATGCCAACATACCCGTGCGTCTGCTCAACACCATGGACCCTACGGCACCCGGCACACTTATCTCCAACGACACCGAAAAGGGCAAGATTAAAGCCGTAGCCGCCAAAGACA
>JAISHU010000125.1 GCA_031262385.1 Mediterranea sp. (in: CFB group bacteria) | reverse complement strand
CGGTGACATCAGTAATGTAAACACATCAACACTCTCCTTTTTTTTGTTAATGCATCACATAAAAAGGGCTGACCCATGCAGCGTGTCAGCCCCTTTATTTATTCAGAATAAAGTTCTTCTTATTTCAGCCACTTATCCAGCCACTCAAAGAAAGTGCGTTGCCACAGCACTCCGTTTTGAGGTTTGAGCACCCAGTGGTTTTCATCGGGATAGATAAGGAGTTCGGCAGGAACACCACGCATAACGGCTGCATCGAAGGCTGCCATAGCTTGGTTGGCAAGGATGCGGTAGTCTTTTTCGCCGTGTATGCACAAGATAGGAGTGTCCCACTTATCCACAAAGCGATGGGGTGAATTGGCGAAGGTACCTTGTGCCACCTTGTTGTCTTTCTCCCAATAAGCACCGCCCATATCCCAGTTGGCAAACCATTTCTCTTCGGTTTCGAGGTATTGCATTTCCATGTTGAAGATACCGTCGTGAGAAATGAAGGCTTTGAAGCGTTTGTTGTGGTGACCGGCAATCCAGTAGACCGAGAAGCCGCCGAAGCTGGCTCCTACACAACCCAAGCGGTCTTTATCCACAAAGGGTTCTTTCGCCATTTCGTCGATAGCGGTGAAGTAGTCGCGCATACACTGACCTCCGTAGTCGCCGCTAATAGCTTCGTTCCATTCTAAACCGAAGCCGGGAAGACCGCGGCGGTTGGGAGCTACAATGATGTAGTCGTTGGCTGCCATAATCTGGAAATTCCAACGGTAGCTCCAGAACTGACTGACCGGACTTTGCGGTCCGCCTTCGCAGAACAGCAGTGTGGGGTATTTCTTATTGGGGTCGAACTGCGGCGGATAGATTACCCACGTCAGCATCTGCTTGCCGTCGGTGGTTTTCATCCAGCGGGCTTCAACCTTGCCGCGTTCCAGTTGGTCGTAAATCTGCTTGTTCTCGAAAGTGAGTTGTTTGACATCGTCTTTGGAGGCGATGGCGTAGATTTCGTCGCCTTCGCTCATGGAGTGGCGCTTGGCAATGATTTTATCGCCGGCAAGAGCCAGCGAAGCGTAGTCGTACACGCCGTCGGTAAGTTGTGTCAGTTTGTCGCCGTTAGCCAAGTCGATGGAGTAGATGTGCGTTTCGCCGTGCCATACACCCAGTATATAGAGCGAGCGACTGTCTTTACTCCACAAGTAGCTATCCACATTGCTCTCGAAAGCTTTGCTTACAAAACGTTTCTCGCCCGTTGCCAAGTCCATAATGAAGAGGCGGTTTTGGTCGGCTTCGTAGCCGTCGCGCTCCATACTTTGCCACGCAATGTATTTACCGTCGGGCGAATATTGCGGGTTGGTGTCGTAGCCTTTGTTGTCGGCGGTGAGGTTGACGGTTTGCTTGGTAGCAAGGTCGTACACAAAGATGTCCGAGTTGGTGGAGACGGCATATTCCAAACCGGTTTTCTTTCGGCAGGTATAGGCAATCTTACTGCCGTCGGTGCTCCATGCCAACTGTTCGATGCCACCGAAAGGACGCATGGGCGATTCGTAAGGCTCGCCTTGCAACAAGTCGGTGATGCCGGTCAGACCATTTTCGTCAAAGTCGGCAACAAAAGGATGTGGTGCGGTAGTCACCCATTCGTCCCAATGTTTGTACATCAAGTCGTTGACGATGATACCGGTTGCTTTGGGCAGGTCGGGGTATTTCTGTGCAGTACTCTGCTTAGTGGGTACCGACGAGATAAAGAGCAGTTTCTTTTCGTCGGGCGAGAAGGCAAAGCCCTCGATGTCGCCGTCGTACTTGGTGAGTTGACGTCGTCCGGTGCCGTCGGGGTTCATCTCCCACAACTGACTGCTACCACTTTCCGACGAAAGGAAAGCCAGTTTGCTGCCGCCTTTTATCCACGTCACCTCGTTTTCCGATGTTTTGGTATGTGTGATTTGGCGACCTGCGGTGCCGTCTACGTTCATCACGAATACTTCGCGGTTGCTTTTGTTTTGGGGTACACTGTAGTAAGCCACGGTGTAAACCATCTGTTTTTCGTCGGGTGAGATGCTGACGCCGCCAATGCGACCCATAGCCCACAAGGCTTCGGGTGTCATGCGCTTACCCTCAATGCGGATGTCCGACCGCTCAATGAGAGGGGTGGCATCGGTGTTGCCGGCCTGCTGCGTTCCACCGCAGGCTGTTAATGTCATAGCTGCTGACATAAGCAAAAAGTTAACGGGTTTCATAATTTAAAATATGTAATAATGGTTAGTTTAAATCACTTTGATAAATACAGGACTGAGCCAAGATCCAAACTCAAACGCAATATCTTTATGTGCGTAAGTTCCGCCGTTACGTCCAGCTTGGGAAATGATACCGATAGCATCCGTTGCCTCAACCCACTTACGAGGTGTCATATTAAAACGATTAGCTCCGGCTTCGTGCAAAAAGGTATCGAATTCGACACCTTTAAAGTTAGGATTGTGTAACATTTCCCAAGTACCAAGATACTCAAGGGTATTGCGGTTGCGCATCCAGTTACGGATATGATCATCTCCCTCTTGTCCTTTTACCATATCAGTAAGGCTAATATAATCGTTGTCTTTTTCCGAAACAATGGTTATATCCGTTCCTTGAACAGTGATTATCTCTTTTTTCTTCATATTGCCACTTTTCTTCATTATCATGAATACGTTACAAAATTAGGTTTTTTAGTTTAAATCACTTTCAGTCGCCACTTCCCTCGTCGGATATAGATATAACAGAAGACGAAAGTAAAGGTGCCGTAAACAATCTCGGACGTCCAGCACCAAGCCACATCCCATCGCAGGTATAATATAATATAGGTGATGTAGAAGGTATAGATAACCAGTGTAAGCATCTCCAGTGCGAAAGCCGTGCGGGTGTTGCCTGTACCCGATACTGCCTGAAAGTAAACATTGGCAGGTACCAGTACAATATAAGTGGAACACATCACCCACAGCGCAGGGATGCTTGCTTCGCGCAGGTCGTTCATGTCGGTATAGATGCCCAGCACTGCTTCCGGAAAGAGCATAAACAGTGCTGCAAGCGGCAATACAAACAGATAACCCATAAGGATGTGCTGACGAATAGTACCACGCACGCAGTCGCTATGTCCTGCGCCTATAAGGTTGCTTATCAGTGAGCCGCAAGTAGAAGCAAAGGCTATCATAATGGTAAACAAGATGCCCGACACTCCGCGTGTGATGTTGCTGATAGCCAAAGAACGTTCTCCCAAATGCTCCACGTAGAGAAAGAAAAGAAACCACGTGGAGAGCGAGAAGAAGTTCTGTATCATGGTCCACCCCGCCACGTCGAGCATGCGTTTCAACTGATCGAAGCGGAAGGGCGGTATCCGTATCAGTCCGTACTTACGAATATCGATGCGTTTGCGCGTGTAGATGATGAAGAACACCAACGATACCGCTTCGGCAAGTGACGAGCCGATAGCTGCACCGGCAATACCCAAGGCAGGCAGTCCCAATTTACCGAATATCAAGATGTAATTGAACACCACGTTGCTAAGCACCATTACCACCGAGTTGAGCGTCAGCGTCTTGGTTTGCGTGGTACCGATGAAGAAGGCACGAAAGATAGCAGCGGTAAACGAAAAGAAGGCACCGAACACCCGCCAGTTGAGGTAACTGATAGCAGCGTCGGCAATGTGAGGTGACGATACGATGCGACGCAACAGCCACGGCGAAAACAGGTAGGAGATGACGAAGATGACAGCCGCCAGTCCTATCTGGAAATAAAGTCCCTGATAGAAAAGGCTGCCTATCTCGCGATGGTGCCCTTCGCCGTTGCGACGGGCAATGAGAATCTGGGTACCTATGCTAAAACCGAAGGCTACCATAAAGATAACCATGTAGAAGGTGCCGGCAATTGCCGAAGCACCCAATTCCACTTCGCCCACACGACCCAGATAGGCTGTATCGGTCATACCTATCAGTTGCTCCATGAGCAAACTGACAAGTATGGGGTAGGCTATAATCCAGATTTCTTTGTATGAATACTTGGTTTGCACCTTATTTACGTTTCTTCAGCTCTTCCTGCTGTTTCTGCATGGCTTCCAAACGTGCGGCAAAACCGGTCTTTGCGGCTTTTTTAGGGTCTTTTTTATTGGCTTCGAGCTGTGCCAGCAACTTAGCCTCGTTGGTGGTGCGACGCAGAATGATAGTAGTAAGCACGCTGATAAGGGTAGAAATAAAGTAGTAGTAGTTCAAACCGGCAGGGTAGCTGTTCAGGATGAAGAGCATCATAATCGGCATGAGGTATTGCATCCACTTCATCGCCGCCATCTGCGGATTGGCACCGGTGTCTTGCTGTTGCATCATAAACCGACTGTAGACCAACTGTGTAACAGTCATCAGCAAACAGAACAAGCTGAGGTGGTTGCCCATGAAGGGTATATTAAAGGGGAACGTTACAATGGCATCGTAGGTCGACAGGTCACTTGCCCAAAGGAAGCTTTGTTGGCGTAGTTCGATAGCACTCGGCACAAACATAAAGAGGGCTATCAGCAGCGGGAACTGTATCAGCATCGGCAGACAACCTCCCATGGGACTAACCCCGTACTGACTGTAGAGCGACATTACCTCTTGCTGTTTCTTCATCGCATCTTCCTGCTTGGGGTACTTGGCGTTGATTTCGTCGATTTTGGGTTTAAGTACGCGCATCTTCGCCGACGAGATATAGGTCTTCCACGTGGTGGGGTAAATCAGTATCTTTACGATAATGGTCATCAACAACAGCACGATACCCATACTCAATCCCAAGCCGGAGAGCCAGTCGAACAGGTTAATGGTAAACCACTGGTTAATCCAACGCACCAACGGCCAACCGAGATAAACCAATCGGTTCAGTTCCCACTTGTCGGTGCGTCCTTTGTCGAGTGCGCCGAGGGTTTTGTAGTGATTGGGACCAAAGTAGAAGTGCATGTGGCTGGTAGCGGCACCGGTAGGGTCGAAGCTTGTGCTCATCTCGGCAGCGTAGTCTTTGATGTAGCCGCTACCTTCGGTTTCGAGTTTGGAAGAGAGTTTGCTCTTTTCGAAAGGCGAGTCGGCAATAAACACCGTCGAGAAGAACTGGTTCTTAAAGGCAATCCAGTTTACTCCGCCCGGTATTTCCTTCTCGTCGTTCTTGCCTGCCGAAAGGTTGTCGATGTCGCTGCCGGTTTTGTAGGTGAGGTCGGCAAGGCGGTTTTCGTACAAGAATCCTTTCTCGATCTGGCGGGCACGTTGCGACCATTCGATGTCGACACTGTGGTTACCGGCGGCAAGTTTGTCGCTCATGCCGTGCGCCCGAATATCGAAGTCCACCAAATAAGTATTAGGATGCATCACGTAAGTAAAGTCGATATAGCTGTCGGCATCCACGGCAAGGCGCATGGTAAGTGCGCTGTCGCTTTGTTGCACGGGTGTGAAATAGTAGTCCTGCGATTGAATAACCTCTTTCTTATTATAAAAAAGGAAATTCATTGCTACATCATCGCCTTTAAAGAGGGTTACAGGCGTTTTCTTATCCTGTTCCATATATTCCTTGAGCACCGACGAGTAAACCGAGCCTCCTTTGCTGCGCAACGTCAGTTGAGCAAGGTTGTTCTGAATGGTGAAGGTGGTGTCTTTACCCTCGCGTGCCCGGTAAAAAAGCGCAGTGGAGTCTACCGCCGTCGCTTCGTGTTCGTTGGCGAGTGCAGCGTCGGCTTTCACCTTCAGTGCTTCTTCGCGCTGTTGCACCAGTGCGACGGAATCGTAGTAGCGTTGTTGTGCTTCAAGCTGTTCTTTACTCGGACGGCTGAAATAGCTGAATCCAATTAATAAAATAAATATCAATACAAGGCCGGTGATGGTATTTTTATCCATGCTTCTTTGTATAAGAGAATTTTAAATCGTTCGTTACTGTACTTTTTTAACGGGTTGCCTCTTCGTTTTCGATGGCAGCTTTGACGAATGACACGAAAAGCGGGTGCGGGTTCAACACCGTACTGCTGTATTCCGGATGAAACTGAGTGCCGATATACCACTTCAACGTAGGTATTTCCACCACTTCCACCAAGTCCGATTCGGGGTTGATGCCGATGCATTTCATGCCGGCGGCTTCGTATTCCGCTTTATATAAGTTGTTGAACTCATAGCGGTGACGGTGGCGTTCCTGAATGTGTTCGGTGCCATAAGCCTGATAAGCTTTACTGCCTTTCTGCAACACACATTCGTAGGCGCCAAGTCGCATGGTGCCGCCCATGTTGGTAATAGACTTTTGTTCTTCCATAATGTCGATGACATTGTGTGGTGTCTTCTCGTCCATTTCGCGCGAGTTGGCATCGGCATATTCCAGCACGTTGCGGGCAAACTCGATAGCCATACACTGCATACCCAGACAGATGCCGAAGGTAGGTACGTCGTGCGTACGGGCATAGGTAAGAGCAATGAATTTGCCGCAGATACCGCGTTCGCCGAAGCCCGGACCAATCAGGATGCCGGCTTTGTCTTTCAGCGCCTCTTCCACATTGGCTTCGGTAAGCTTTTCGCTGTTTACGAAGTCCACTTCCACTTTGCGGTCGTTGTAAGTACCTGCTTGCGACAAAGCTTCGCGGATGGATTTGTAAGCATCTTGGAGGTCATACTTACCCACCAGTGCGATGTGAATAGGTTTGGTTTTTTCAGCTTTGTGCAACCGTTCCAAGAACTTACGCCACGGGCCCAATTCGGGAATGCCTCCCACGGCAAGTCCCATTTTCTTCAGTATGGTAGCATCCAATCCCTGCTCTTGCATCAGCAACGGAACTTCGTAAATGGTAGGTGCATCGATACTTTGTACCACAGAGTGTTCGTCGACATTGCAGAACAAAGCCACTTTCTTGCGTATGGATAAGCCCAATTCGTGTTCGGTGCGGAGCACCAATATGTCGGGCTGAACGCCGGCGCTTTGCAACTCTTTCACCGAGTGCTGCGTAGGCTTGGTTTTCAGTTCGCCGGCTGCGGCAAGATAGGGCACATAAGTAAGGTGTACACAGAGAGCGTTTTTACCCAGTTCCCATTTAAGCTGACGGATGCTTTCCAAGTAGGGCAGCGATT
Organism: Mediterranea sp. (in: CFB group bacteria); assembly: GCA_031262385.1. GTDB lineage: Bacteria > Bacteroidota > Bacteroidia > Bacteroidales > Bacteroidaceae > Bacteroides. Next base: position 5,982 of record JAISHU010000125.1, on the reverse strand, counting down.
CGATGTCGCCCACGGTTCCGCCGATTTCGGTAATCACAAAATCGAAGTTATATTTATTGCCGAGCAACATTACGTTGCGCTTAATCTCATCGGTGATATGGGGGATTACCTGAATGGTTCTTCCCAGATAGTCGCCGCGACGTTCCTTGTCAATCACACTTTTATAGATGCGACCAGTGGTGAGGTTGTTGGCTTTGGTAGTCTGAATACCCAAAAAGCGTTCGTAATGTCCTAAGTCGAGGTCGGCTTCATGTCCGTCGACAGTTACATAACATTCACCGTGTTCGTAAGGGTTCAGTGTACCCGGGTCGATGTTGATATACGGGTCGAATTTCTGAATGGTCACTTTATAGCCTCTGGCTTGGAGCAATTTACCGATGGAAGATGCGATGATGCCTTTTCCTAACGAGGAGGCAACACCACCGGTGACGAAAATGTACTTTGTTTCTTTCACAATGTTTACTTTATTAGAAAGCGCAAAATTAGAAAAAAACGGTTAAACGACTATATATCTAAACATTTTAATTTACTTTTGCACTCCTATTTAAGAAACTATACTTCTGTGAATATGAAAAAGATTCTTTTTGCTATCTGCGTATTTGTAACATTATTTGTTGCGTCTACTCCGGCACGTGGCATAATTAAGACGACAAAAGTTTTTAATGATGTACAACAACCGACCCAAACTCCCGACACTTTATCTTCGTTGCTGCAACCTTACTTTATTCTGAAACTTAAGCCCTCCCAAACAGGCTATCAGTTGGACACGGTTTCTGTGGCATACGAAAAGAGCATCGGAGTATTAGATTATTTGAACGACCCGGCTACCCCCGAGCGTTACATTGCTTCCGTCCCCGATTATTACCGTCTGTTCACTCCGCTTTTGTATTACAATTCACCGATGCAGCGCTTGTCGACACTGAATTGGCAATTTAAAGCGCTCGAACCGACACCCTCTTATGCAGCCGGCTTGTTCAACATGTCGGCAAGCGATTCTATCTATCGAGCAAAACAGCAAATCAATGAAACGGTGGATAAGGCGTTGCTTTACCTGTACACCTATGGTGACCTCAAACGCATAGTAGCTACCGAAAACGACATTCGGCAGTTAAATGCCTATAAAGATGATATAGAAAAGGAGGCTTCGAACCGTCCGGAAGTAATTACGCTCTTTACACCCGAAGTGAAGAGCGATGTACAAGAAGACGTTACCCTGCAAGCGCATAAACCGAATTGGTGGATTACCTCCGGTGCAGGGTCGTTGCAGTTCAGTCAGAACTACATCTCCCCCAACTGGTACAAAGGTGGCGAAAGTGGCGCAAACCTACTTGCCAACCTGTTGCTGAAGGCAGACTACAACGACCGCCAGAAAGTGCAATGGGAAAATCTGCTGGAAATTAAGTTGGGCTTGGCTTCCATGCCTTCGGACACAGTGCACCATTATCTTTTTAATACCGACCAACTCCGCCTCTACTCCAAGCTGGGTATTCAGGCAGCCAACCATTGGTACTACACCATCTCGGCAGAATTCAAAACGCAGTTCTTCGACGGTTATAAAAGTAACTCTTCTTCGCTTATCTCTTCATTCCTCTCGCCTGCCGACTTGTCGGTCAGCCTTGGTATGGACTACAAACTGCAAAAAAAGAGACTGAACATTTCGCTCTTTGTAGCACCTATTACATATGCCTTGCGTTACATCGGTAACGACGAGATAAACGAAACCTCTTTCGGTCTGAAAGAAGGACGAAGCTTCAAGCAAGACTTCGGTTCGCAGTTGTCGCCCACGTTATCGTGGACTATCATCCCCTCTATCACCCTCAATTCGCGCCTCAACTACCTCACCAGCTATCAGTGGACGCGCGTGGAGTGGGAAAATACCGTGAACTTTGTGCTGAACCGCTATCTCTCCACCAAACTCTATTGGTATGCACGCTTCGACGATAGCTCCACGCGCAAAGAAGGCAGCAGCTACTTCCAACTCAACGAGTTGCTGAGCTTTGGTATTAATTATGCATGGTGAGGTGAGTTTTTGAGTTTGAAACTCAGTACTTAAAAACTCCAAACTTAAAAACTTAAAAACTTATATACTTATATACTTAAACAAATGTCAACAGTAGACGACAAGAAAATTATCTTTTCAATGGTAGGGCTGAATAAAACCATTCAGCAAAACAACAAACAGGTTCTTAAGAACATCTATCTCTCTTTCTTTTATGGTGCCAAGATAGGTATTATCGGTCTCAACGGTTCGGGTAAATCCACTCTGTTGAAGATTATTGCCGGCTTGGACAAATCGTATCAAGGCGAAGTAGTCTTCTCTCCCGGTTATACCGTGGGGTATTTGGAACAAGACCCTTACTTAGACCCCTCCAAAACGGTGAAAGAAGTAGTGATGGAAGGCGTACAGCCCATTGTGGACGTACTGAACGAATACGAAGAAATTAATCAGAAGTTTGCCCTTCCCGAATATTACGAAGACAGCGACAAAATGGACAAACTCTTTGCCCGTCAGGCGGAGTTGCAAGATATGATTGACGCTACCGACGCATGGAACTTGGACAGCAGACTGGAGCGTGCCATGGATGCACTACGCTGTCCGCCCGAAGAGCAGTCGGTTGCTCACCTTTCGGGAGGCGAACGCCGCCGTGTTGCCTTGTGTCGCCTGTTGTTACAGAAGCCCGATGTGCTGTTGCTCGACGAGCCTACCACCCACCTCGATGCCGAATCAATCGACTGGTTGGAACAACACCTGCAACAATACGAGGGAACAGTGATTGCCGTGACACACGACCGTTACTTCCTTGACCATGTGGCAGGCTGGATTCTCGAACTCGACCGTGGCGAAGGTATTCCATGGAAAGGCAATTACAGCAGTTGGCTGGAACAAAAAACTACCCGCATGGCGCAAGAAGAGAAGACCGCCAGCAAACGCCGCACAACACTGGAACGCGAGTTGGAATGGGTGCGTATGGCACCTAAAGCCCGTCAAGCCAAAGGTAAAGCCCGTCTGAACTCGTACGATAAACTGATGAACGAGGATGTACGCGAGAAAGAAGAGAAGCTCGAAATATTTATTCCCAACGGTCCGCGTCTGGGCAACAAGGTTATCGAAGCCAAACATGTGGGCAAGGCGTATGGCAACAAACTGCTGTTCGACGACCTCAACTTTATGCTCCCTCCCAACGGTATTGTGGGCGTTATCGGTCCCAACGGTGCCGGTAAAACCACACTGTTCCGCCTCATCATGGGACTGGAAACGGTAGACAAAGGCGAGTTCGAAGTAGGCGAAACAGTGAAAGTAGCCTACGTTGACCAACAACACAGCGACATCGACCCGAACAAGAGTGTGTATCAAGTTATATCGGGTGGTTCGGAACTGATTCGTATGGGCGGACGCGACATCAATGCGCGTGCTTACCTCAGCCGCTTTAACTTTTCGGGTGGCGACCAAGAAAAACTTTGCGGCGTACTGTCGGGTGGTGAACGTAACCGTCTGCATCTGGCGTTGGCACTCAAAGAAGAGGGCAACGTGCTGCTACTCGACGAACCCACCAACGACATCGACGTTAACACCTTGCGTGCACTCGAAGAAGGTTTGGAAGACTTTGCAGGCTGTGCCGTGATTATCAGTCACGACCGCTGGTTCCTCGACCGTATTTGTACACACATTCTTGCCTTTGAGGGCGACTCTAATGTATTCTACTTCGAAGGTTCTTACTCGGAATACGAAGAGAACAAACAAAGACGCTTGGGCAAAGAAGAACCGAAACGAGTACGGTATCGGAAACTGTAACTCCTCTCTCCCCTATCCTCTCCATATACACAGAAAGTTTGTGCTTTCGTGTTTCACCATCAATGTACCTACGTAAGCGTCTCCGTAGAGGCGTGGAAAAACAATGAATCGTCGACCAAAAAACAATGAATTGTCGACCGGAAAACAATGAATTGTCGACCGGAAAACAATGAATTGTCGACCGGAAAACAATGAATCAAAAAACTTCTTAGAATGTATCTACATTGTCGTCGGTAATGGTGGTGATGTCTTTGTCGGGTACGGCATAGCCGGCAGCCTCTATTTCGGCAACGAGAGCATCAACCTCTTCTTGGGTAATGGTGAGGGGATAGGTGGATTGGTTATCCCACACAATCTTGTCGACAGGTCTGAGGAATCCCCATTGGGTAAAGAAGTCCACTAAGTTAAGCCGGGCAATGTGGCATGTCTGACGTACAAAATCAAGTTGCAAAGCACCGGAATTGGCTTCAATGGTTCCGACGGCGTTATGTGTGCGATAATATTCATACAAATCTTTGTAGAAATCCATCCCCAGTGCCTCATCCAAATAGAGATGAAGTTGCCAGAAGGGAACCAGTTTCAGTAAATATTCGCTTGATGCGTTTGCCTCTGTACCTGTCATGCAGTGAGGCTGTTTTTCATCAATGATGCCGGCGCGTGCGTCATCATAGTTAAAGCGTGTGGTGCCGTCGAACTGTTGTTGTACGTAGTTCGACAAGATGTTGTTGGTAACTTCGGTCATACCTGCCCATTTCAATGCAGGCAATACTTGGTTGACGTGTCCTACTTCGTGTGCCGGTCCCCAGATGTTTTGGGAAAATACATCAGCCTTGCAGAACGTAGCGGCAAAAGCTTTGTTGAAAGCGATGCGATTTTCGTAAGCATATAGGTAGGTGCCACTGCCGGTAGAATAAACATAGTCATATATCACATGTATGCGGTTGCGCATTGTTTTGCCGAATTTCACTCTGCCGTCAAACTCCTGTTCGAGCTGCACGATTCTGTCGAGTGTTTGTAGAATAGAGACAGCATCGCTGCCATAGTTTTTCAGATCGTCGGTTGTCCATGTAAATTGCGAGTACACACCCACAGCGTCAATCTCGCGGAACGGAGCATTACTTAGAATGCGTGTCCAGTCAGCGGCTGCATGAATGGTCGCATCAAAGTATCCGTTTACTTTGCCGGCAACGAAGTGAAGGCTGACGGTTTTATTGGCAGCAGCCGTTTTGTCGGCATCCGTTGCAAGAACGAGCGGCATCGTTTCGTCGTCGTTTACAAAGTTACGCACGTAGAGCAATCCGGTTTTATTGGTTGTCAGTTCGTTAATACCTTTGTGTAAAGTAAAGTGTTGGTGTGCACTGCCATTCGTCCACGTACTCCATCCACCGCTAAGGTCTTGTACGGTCAGTTCGACGGTTTGTCCTTTCAAATCGTCTGCCACCACGATAAAGTGATCGCCTGCATTGACATAAATGCCGGTGGGATTGTCACAAACACTATACCCGAACCATTCTTTGTTGACGGCTTTCATTACCGAAGGATTCTGATAGGGACGGAATTTGTTGAGGCGAAATTCGGTGGCATAGTTGCCTTCAAACATGGCAAGGGCTGCCGTCTTGAAGTTATCGTTCTTCATGCCGTCAATTTGTTCTTTAGTGACGTTGCTCTGCAAGGTAGTGCACAAATCATCGGCAAACACGAGGCTGTTGTCTGTATAGTCGCCGATACCTGCCGCCTGTTTAACGGAGATATTTACGCTAAACTTATCGTATCGAAGCATCACCAATCCGTTGCGCGAGGAAGTATCGCGGTTCTTATCGGATGTTACTGTAATTACTTTGCCCGTCCGCGTAGCACTACACCAGTCACTTGCTGCGGTTGAAACAGCCATATAAATATTGTCAAGAACAACATTGTCCGAGGCATGGATTTCAACGGTTGTTGTGCCGCCTGCCGCTTCGAAGAGTAGTTCGGTAGTCGATGTCTCAAAAGTTGTTTCGATGGCAGGCTTATCGGGTATCGGTTCGTCGTTGCTTCCCCCGCATGCTTGTATGATGCATGCAAGTAACAGAAGCCATGGGTAGTGCATGATACTTTTCATATGCTCTTTTTTTGTCAGATGGGTTGTGATGTAAGTGCGAGAGGTGATGTTGTTTCACCTCTCACACCTTTATATATATTATAGTTTT
>JAISHU010000109.1 GCA_031262385.1 Mediterranea sp. (in: CFB group bacteria) | reverse complement strand
CAAGCAGATATTCGGCATCAGCGCGTGCATCGTCGTATCGATACATTAACAAACAGGTTTGGGCACGCAACAAGCGGGCATTTCTCAGAGTCTCGTCGAGCATCAAAGCTATGGTAAGCTGTGCAACTCCCGCCACAAGTAGGATGTCGGCATCGGGGTTGTTATCCTTGTTGATTTGCCTGATTATAGCCGCCCCCAGCAGAGTGTGTGCCTCTGCATTGTTCTCCTCAATAGAAAGGACTGTTTGCGCTAATTCTGCCGCACGGTCGTACATATTTAGCAGATAATACGTATATCCCAGTGCCATCAGAGTAGGCAGGTGCGTAGGTTCTTCTTGGAACATGGGATACAGCAAACTGTGCGCTTCGCCCATCCGGTGTGTACGGATATAGAGCCGTGCCAGATAGCCGCGCGTTTCAAAGTCGTCTTCTAAGAGCAACGCTTTCTCAAAGCATTGCACGGCAATGTCTATCTGCTCCATGCGGTGGGCGCGCATGCCGTCATACTTTAGCAACTCAAACTTCTTGTGTATCTCTTTTTGTTGTTTTGCTTGCGGATCTTCCGCTGTGCTCGTGAAGAGCGATTTCAAAAATCCCATATTAATTATTTATTGATAATGTAAACCAAACTCACTCCTGCCTGCATCAATCCCCAGAAGCATTTGGGGTGATTGTACTTTCCGTACACACGGTATCTCTTTTCTACCCGAAAGATATCGAACCGGAAATGATTGTAACCCAGCCCGACATTGAAGTCGAGCATGAATCGCGAAGAGAGAGGCAAGTGATAACCTGCCGTAACTCCCACATTCCAAAAGTCTCCGTTCACGCCGTGTCTTTTGCTAAACAGGGTACCCGTCATGTGATAGACGTCGTAAAAGCCGAAGTTGCCTGCTACGCCCACGTAGGTTCCTTTCAGCACTTCGTTGTACCAGCGCACCTCGGGCGAAATCAACCAACTGCGTTGCGTGGGTCCGCAGTCGCATCCCCAGAAGCTGAAACTCATGTCGAGCTTCACACCTACAGAGGGAGTCACACGTCCCTCGATGCCAATGGTAGGTTCCATAAAAGCATCATAAAGCAGATTGGTACGCAGCCTGAGCGGAAGTTTCGTCAGACGGTTGGCTTCAAAGAAATTGCGGGGTGTAGCCTTCGCAACCGGCAGCAGTTCCAATGTAACCACATCGTGCGTACCCAAGATGCCATACGTGTGATAGAACATCTCTATCTGTTTTTCGTCAACGCCTTGTTCCACGAGCATCTCTTTGATTACCTTGGCACGGGTAGTGGCGAGTATCAGGTTGTGCTCGTAGCCATCCGACTCCGAGCCGTAACCGTCAATGCGCACTACAAAACCGGAGTGTGCTATTTGCCCTATCACCGATTTAAAAGCTAACAGTTGCTCACGATTACCCGGCTGTTCGGTGTCCAAAGTCGCCTTGTCGGGTTCAAAGCGAAAGACCAATGTGTCAACAGATTGCCCTACCGGCGACAGTCGGGCATATCCGTTTAGCTGCACGAGTATTCCCACGGCAGCCAATAGAAGAAGTTTGAAGTGTTTCATAATCGTTCATGTTGTGCAGTGCAAAAGTAACGAATTATTCCATTTTCAACAACTAATTTGTTTTCTTCTATTAAATCGCGGATTATTTGGACAATAGTTTCTGTATCAGAATCTATCTGCTTGGCTATTTCGGCAGGCGTGCGGGGTGCATCCTTTACCAAATCGCATATTTGTTGAGATAGTTCGGCGCGCGGTGTGGCAAGCTTCTTTGTTTTGTGACGTTGATGACTGAGACAGACATCGCACTGCTTGCAGTTGTGGGTGCGTTTTTCGCCGAAGTAGTTCAGTAACAGGCGGCTGCGGCAGCAATTGTCGTTGACTGCATATTCTACCATTGCATGGATGCGTTCTTCGTAGCGTTCCTTGCGTTGTTCGTACACTTCGGCCGGCAGACTGAGTGTTGCTGCTTCTACGCGCGCGCGCGTATATATTATATAAGGTGTCTTCTTGCGGGGGATGTAGCTAACGATGCGCCGTACCGACAGCGCCTTGAGTAGTTCGTACACCTCGTGCCGGCTCAGTCCGCTGCGGTGTGCCAGTTCTTCTTCGCGGATATAGACATAGTCGGTAAACAGGCCGGTGTAGGTACGCAACACCAACTGGATGAGGCTTTCCGTCTTTCCGTCGTGCCCGTTCAGTTTGTAGAGTTCGTCGCGTTGCACCGAAAAGCGCAACCTCGAAATGTTGTCCTGCTCTTCGGTATATTCCAGATAGCCGGCATACGTAAGAATCTTCAGTGCGCTGTCTGCCTGTACGGGGAAATGTTTGAAGCGGCGGCAGAAGTCGGTGATATCAAACTCGCGCACGCACCCCAGTCCGTCGCCCATCGCCATTTGGTAGTAGTATTGCAGATGTTCGTAGACTTTGCGGATATACTCTTTATCGGGATAAGTGTCGGGGACGCGCTTCTTCAGCGTGGTTTGGTCGCTGCGCGAATAGAGAATGACGGCATAAGCCTTTTGTCCGTCGCGACCGGCACGTCCCGCCTCTTGGAAGTAAGCTTCAATGGAGTCGGGCAAATCCAGATGCACTACCAGCCTCACGTCGGGCTTATCGATGCCCATACCAAAAGCATTGGTTGCCACCATAACCCGGCTGACGTTGGTTTGCCAGCGCGTCTGGCGGAGGTCGCGGTTGAGTTGGTTTACACCTGCATGATAGTATTCGGCGGTGATACCTTCGGCTTGCAACAGTTCGGCAACCTCTTTGGTTTTGTTGCGGTTGCGCACATAAACAATGGCACAACCGGGCATCTTACTTAAGATACCCAGCAGTTCGTCTTTTTTGTTGTCGGTAGGTCGCACCACATAAGCCAGATTGGGGCGTTCAAAGCTCATACGGAACACGTTCTCTTTCCGGAAGCGAAGTTTATCCTGAATATCTTTCACCACCTGTGGTGTGGCGGTAGCCGTCAGTGCCAGCACCGGTACGTCAGGCAATAAGGCGCGGATGTCGGCAATACGCAAGTAAGCCGGACGGAAGTCGTAGCCCCACTGCGAGATGCAATGACATTCGTCGACGGTTATCATGCTGACCTTCATCCGCCGCAGCTTCACCTGAAAGATTTCGGTATCCAACCGTTCGGGCGATATATAGAGGAATTTGTAGTCGCCAAAGATGCAGTTCTCCAAGGTGGTGATAATCTCCCCGCGCGACATGCCCGAATAGATCGCCAGCGCCTTAATACCGCGACGACGGAGGTTTTGCACCTGATCCTTCATCAGCGCTATTAAGGGAGTCACCACCAAGCACAATCCCTCCTTGGCAAGTGCCGGAACCTGAAATGTAATAGACTTCCCTCCGCCGGTAGGCATCAATCCCAGCGTATCTTCTCCGCGAAGAATGCTTTGAATGATATCTTCTTGTATGCCCCGGAAGGAGTCGTATCCCCAATATTTCTTTAGTATCTCTGTGTACATATCAGGTATGACTCCCGGCTAAGTCGGCTTGATGTCCTCTATCTGTAGTTGTACTTCGCCTCGTTTGTACACATTCTCCTCGATGGTGTAGCAGATGTCAAACGAGCGTTTGGATTTGATGAGTTTTACGTGTTCGCTTTGTCCGAAGGCAATGCCGTTCATCACGTTGTGCGACTTGTTGTCAACCAATTCCAGTTTGATGTGCTCTTGTTCGCGCCCCACCACCTTGCTGGTGCCGTAGTCGTACACATGGTGCGTGCAAAATATGGGTTTGAGGTTGTCGGGACCGAAAGGATTAAACTTCTTCAGGTCGTTGAAGAACTTGGAGCTTATCTCTTTGAAATCTATTTCGGCATCCACATTAATAATGGAATAGGTTTGTTCGGGCAAGATGTGAGCCGCCACGTACTCTTCGAAGCGTTCGGTAAAGGCAGGCACATTCTCCACTTTCATGGAAAGACCTGCGGCATAGGTATGTCCGCCAAAGTTTTCCAATAAGTCGCGACAGTGTTCAATGGCTTTGTACACATCGAAGCCTGCAACGGAGCGTGCCGAACCTGTTGCCATTTCGTTGGTGCGGGTAAGCACTACAGCCGGGCGATAGTACACTTCGGTGAGGCGCGACGCCACAATGCCGATGACCCCTTTGTGCCAATCTTCGTTGTAAAGCACGATAGAGCGCCGGTCGGACAGGTCGTCGAGTCCGGAGACGATGCGGTTCGCCTCTTCGGTGGTGTTTTTATCGAGGTCTTTGCGCGTCTCGTTGTACTGATTGATTTGTCCGGCTTTCTCCAGCGCCAGCGAGAAATCTTTTTCCACGAGCAAATCCACCGCCTCTTTGCCGGTTTGTATGCGCCCCGAAGCATTGATGCGGGGACCTATCTTGAAAACGATGTCGCTCATGGTAATCTCCTTTTCGGCAAGTCCGCACACATCAATAATGGCTTTCATGCCGATACTGGGATTGCTGTCGAGCAGCTTCAATCCGTGATACGCCAAGATACGGTTTTCGTCCATGATGGGTACGATGTCCGAAGCAATGCTTACGGCAACCAAATCGAGCAGGGGGATGAGGTGATGAAACTCAATGTCGTTGCTCATGGCAAACGCCTGCATAAACTTAAACCCCACGCCGCAACCCGACAGGTGTTCGTAGGGATAGGTATTGTCGGCACGGCGGGCATTCAGGATGGCTGCCGCTTGCGGTAATTCGTCGTCTGGAACATGGTGGTCGCAGATGATGAAGTCGATACCTTTTTCTTTGGCATAAGCTATTTCGTCAATGGCTTTGATGCCGCAATCCAGTACGATGACTAATTTAACACCGGTTTCTTCGGCGTAGTTTACTCCTTGGATGGTTACTCCATACCCTTCGTTGTAGCGGTCGGGGATGTAATAATCCACATTGGAGTAATAGTGCCTGATAAATTTGTAGACCAGAGCCACCGCAGTAGTTCCGTCCACGTCGTAATCGCCGTATATCAAGATACGTTCTTTTCTTCCCATCGCCTTGTTAAGGCGTTCCACGGCCACGTCCATGTCTTTCATGAGAAACGGGTCGTACAAATCGGGCAACTGAGGGCGGAAAAACTTACGCGCTTGCTGCGCTTCGGTGATTCCCCTCTCTATTAAGAGTCTTCCCAGCGTAGGGCTAATTCCCAGCTCTTCTGCCAGTTGCTTGCTTGCTGCTGCCTGTTCGGATGTAATGGGTACGTAATTCCATTTGTGAATCATTATATATGTTTTTTTTCTTTCTTTTCTTTGCGCAATTCGCGTCTTTCGAAGTGGTTGATAGCTTCGACCCACTCGTTGTCGAGCGCTATGGAGGTATGACTTTCCAAGTCGAACGCCACCATCACCGAATTGCAGACACACTTAACGACTCCCGTACGTGTGTCGATGACCTGCTGTGCCAAACGGAAACTCTTGGTACCTATTTCGGTAACCGCCGTTTGTACGGCTATATGGTCGGTAGAATAAATCTGCTCAAGGAAATCCACATCAATGTGTACCACCACAATGCCGTTTTTCTCCCAGTCGACGTGAGGGTAAACCGTCGCAAAGTATTCGGTTTTCCCCAAATCGTAGAACGAAAAGTAAACGGTGTTGTTAACGTGCCCAAACTTGTCGACGTCGTTAAATCGTATTTGAATGGGCAATGTGTGATGATACACTATTGGTTCCATGAGCTTACCGTGAGTTTAGAGTATTCTAATAATTTACGCAGCTGCAAAAGTACGTTTTTTTTCGCTAAACGGATGCTTTATTAGTAAAATATAAGTCTCAAACAAAGAGATATTATCCTGTTGCTGCGGAAAAGATAGCTTCGCTCGGTGCACTTTTTACCGTCCGACGTACGTTGTACGACCGTCCGACGTTGGCTGTACGACCGTCCGACGTACGTCGTACGGTCGTACGACGTTGGTCGGACGGTAACGCGAACGCATACAAAAGATATTATCACCTTGAAACAAAATTAGTTATGACTCATCTTCAAGATAACTTCACCTTGCTTCCGGAAGCCCATTCAGTGCGTCGTAATACCGCTTCTTTGACATCCGTTCATCCTCTTTTTCCTTAATAATTTGAACGAATATATACACCGTGCCGAATTAATTAGTATCTTTGTCGCCCGATTTAGCTTTTTAAAAACCTTGGGAAAATTTGATTCATACAAAATAGACCTCAAAGGTATGCAGGCAGACTCCAAGGAATATGCCTTCGTCTTAGACACACAGTTCTTTACCCACATAGACGCACCCGAAGTACAAAAAGGGAAAGTGGAGGTAAAGCTAACGGTGAAGAGAACTGCGCGTGCATTTGAACTGACTTTCCACACCGACGGTGTGGTGTGGGTGCCGTGCGACCGCTGTCTGGACGACATGGAGGTCGCCATAACTTCGACCGACAAGTTGCTGGTGAAGTTTGGCAGTGATTATGGCAGCGAAGGCGACAATCTGATTATCGTTCCCGAAGAGGAGGGCGAAATCAACGTTGCTTGGTACATGTATGAGTTTATTGCACTGGCAATCCCGATGAAACATATACATCCCCCCGGCAAGTGCAACAAACAGATGACGGGTAAACTCAATAAACACCGGGTTACGACAGGCGACGACGAAGAAGATGCCACGTATGGCATAGACGAAGCCGACATCGACGAGATCCCCACAGAGAGTGAAGAGACTCCGACAGATCCCCGGTGGAACGATTTACAGAAAATATTAGATAACAATTAAATAGATTAAAAAATGGCACATCCTAAAAGAAGACAGTCGAAAACAAGAACTGCAAAAAGAAGAACTCATGATAAGGCGGTAGCTCCTACACTGGCCATTTGCCCCAACTGCGGAGAGTGGCACGTGTACCACACGGTTTGCAATGCTTGCGGTTATTATCGCGGCAAGTTGGCTATCGTGAAAGAAGAAGCAGTCTAATCCTTCATTAGTTTAATGGAAAGAATCAACGCAATCATAACCGGCGTCGGGGGGTATGTACCCGAATATATCTTAACCAACGAAGAGATATCGCGTATGGTAGATACCACCGACGAATGGATTATGACCCGTGTAGGAATCAGAGAGAGGCATATCTTGAACGAGGAAGGGTTGGGCACCTCGTATATGGCACGCAAAGCTGCCAAACAGTTGCTGCAACGCACCGGAGTCGCACCCGAAGAGGTAGACCTCGTGGTAGTTGCTACCAGCACTCCCGACTATCCTTTCCCTTCCACCGCCTCTATCTTGTGCGATAAACTCGGACTGAAAAATGCATTTGCTTTTGACTTGCAAGCTGCCTGTTCGGGTTTTCTGTACGCATTAGAAACGGTGTCCAACTTCATCCGCTCGGGACGCTACCGCAAAGCTATCGTGGTAGGCGCCGAGAAGATGTCGTCTATTACCGATTATACCGACCGCGCTACCTGTCCGCTCTTTGGCGACGGTGCCGCAGCCGTGATGTTAGAACCAAGTACCGAAGAGTACGGAATCATCGACTCCTTCCTTCGTACCGACGGCAAAGGACTGCCCTTTCTCCACGAAAAAGCCGGAGGATCGGTGTGTCCCGCTTCTTATTTTACGGTCGACAATCACATGCACTACGTCTACCAAGAAGGACGTACGGTGTTTAAATACGCCGTCTCCAACATGTCGGACGCGTGCGTCACCATTGCCGAACGCAATCAGTTAAGCAAAGAAAGCATTGATTGGATTATCCCACATCAAGCCAATTTGCGCATCATCGATGCCGTAGCACACCGCATGGAAGTTCCGCGCGAAAAGATTATGGTCAACATCGACCGATACGGTAACACCAGCTCGGCAACGCTGCCTCTCTGCTTGTGGGACTTTGAAAAAGACCTCAAGAAAGGCGACAACGTCATACTGACGGCTTTTGGTGCCGGATTTGCGTGGGGTGCTATCTATGTTAAATGGGCTTACGACACACCATGCACAAAGCAGGATTCGTAAATATCGTAGGCAATCCCAACGTGGGAAAGTCTACACTGATGAATGCCCTTGTCGGCGAACGGGTATCTATCGCCACCTTTAAGGCACAGACTACCCGTCACCGCATCATGGGCATTTACAATACCGATGAGATGCAGATTGTCTTTTCGGACACTCCGGGCGTGCTGAAACCGCAATACAAATTGCAGGAATCCATGCTCAACTTCTCCACCTCCGCTCTTACCGATGCCGACATCCTGCTCTACGTCACCGACGTGGTGGAAACACCCGACAAGAATAGCGAGTTTGTGCAAAAGGTGGCGCAAATGGAGGTGCCCGTATTACTGCTTATCAATAAGATTGACCTCTCCAACCAAGAGAAGTTGGGCGAACTGGTACAGGCTTGGGAAGAACCACTGCCCAAAGCGGAAATTCTGCCCATCTCGGCATCCAACCGCTTCAACGTGGCTTATCTGATGAAACGCATACAAGAACTGCTGCCCGACTCGCCGCCCTATTTCGATAAGGAACAGTGGACCGACAAGCCGGCACGCTTCTTTGTCACAGAAATCATTCGCGAGAAGATATTGCTCTACTACGACAAAGAGATACCCTACTCGGTAGAAGTGGTAGTGGAACAGTTTAAAGAAGACGACCGTAAGATACATATCAATGCCGTTATCTATGTAGAACGCGATTCGCAAAAAGGCATTATCATAGGCAAGCAGGGACGCGCACTGAAAAAAGTGGCTACCGAAGCACGCCGCGATTTGGAACGATTCTTCGGTAAGACTATCTTTTTGGAAACCTTTGTCAAGGTCGACAAAGACTGGCGCAGCTCGGACAAAGAGTTGCGCAACTTTGGCTATCAACAAGAGTGATAGTCGGTTATAACAAAGCATTCCGGGGCGACAGCGATTGCCCTTTGAGTAAAACGAAGAAAACATTATGGGAAATTTAGTTGCAATCGTAGGACGACCCAACGTAGGCAAGTCCACCTTATTTAATCGTCTCACCCAAACCCGACAAGCCATTGTCAACGAAGAAGCCGGTACCACACGCGACCGCCAGTATGGTAAGTCCGAATGGAACGGTCGCGAATTCTCGGTAGTAGATACCGGCGGCTGGGTGGTCAACTCCGACGACATCTTCGAAGAAGAAATCCGCAAACAAGTGTTATTGGCTCTTGACGAAGCCGACGTTATCCTGTTCGTCGTTGATGTGATGAACGGAGTAACCGACCTCGACATGCAAGTTGCCGCCATCCTGCGCCGCGCCCAAAAGCCTGTGCTATTGGTGGCAAACAAAACCGACAACGGCGAATTGCAATACAATGCCCCCGAATTTTATTCGCTGGGACTGGGCGACCCCTATTGTATCTCGGCAATGACAGGCAGCGGAACGGGCGACCTGCTCGACCTCCTCGTGGAGAAATTCCGCAAAGACCGCGACGAGATGCTCGACGAAGAGATTCCCCGTTTTGCCGTGGTGGGACGTCCCAACGCTGGTAAGTCGTCGCTCGTAAATGCGTTCATCGGCGAAGAACGCAACATCGTAACCGAGATTGCCGGTACTACACGCGACTCTATCTATACCCGCTACAATAAGTTCGGCTTCGACTTCTACTTTGTAGATACCGCCGGCATCCGCAAAAAAAATAAAGTGAACGAAGACTTGGAGTACTACTCGGTGGTGCGCTCCATCCGTTCCATCGAAAATGCCGATGTCTGCATCTTGATGCTCGACGCCACACGCGGCATCGAAAGCCAAGACCTCAATATATTCTCGCTGATACAACGCAATGCCAAAGGTTTGGTGGTGGTAATCAACAAGTGGGACTTGGTGCAGGACAAGAGCACCAAAGTAATAAAGACTTTCGAGAATGCCATTCGCGAACGCCTCGCTCCGTTTGTTGACTTCCCCATTGTTTTTGCATCAGCACTCACCAAACAACGCATCCTCAAGGTACTCGAAGAGGCACGCGATGTGTACCAAAACCGCAAGACACGCATCCCCACCGCCCGCCTCAACGAAGAGATGCTGCCGCTGATAGAGGCTTACCCGCCTCCTGCCAACAAAGGGAAGTACATCAAAATAAAGTACATCACCCAGTTGCCCAATACGGCAGTACCCTCGTTTGTGTACTTCGCCAACCTCCCGCAATACGTCAAGGAACCCTACAAACGTTTCCTCGAAAACAAAATGCGCGAACGGTGGAACCTCAAGGGTACGCCTATCAATATCTTTATCCGACAGAAATAACACTTTGATTTTCTACGTTGTGCCCCGCGCACAATCTCCTAACAATGGCAAACAATATCTTAGAAAAACTGGACGGGTTGGTAGCCCGTTTTGAAGAAATATCGACCCTCATTACCGACCCGGCAGTTATAGCCGACCAAAAGCGATACGTGCGCCTCACCAAAGAGTACAAAGAACTCGATGACCTGATGCACGCACGCAAGGAGTATATGGGACTTCTGGCAAATATCGAAGAAGCCAAGAGTATCCTTGCTACCGAAGCGGATGCCGAAATGCGCGAAATGGCACGCGAAGAGATGGATAACAGTCAGACCCGCCTGCCGCAACTCGAAGAAGAGATTAAGCTGATGCTTGTTCCCGCCGACCCGCAAGATGCAAAGAATGTGATTCTTGAGGTTCGCGGCGGTACGGGAGGCGACGAAGCGGCAATCTTTGCCGGCGACCTTTTCCGCATGTATTCCAAATATTGCGAATCGAAAGGGTGGAAACTGGAAGTATCGAGTGCCAACGAAGGAGCTGCCGGCGGTTTCAAAGAGATTATCTGCTCGGTAACCGGCGACAACGTTTACGGCACGCTTAAATACGAGTCGGGCGTTCACCGCGTACAACGCGTTCCCGCTACCGAAACGCAAGGACGTGTACACACTTCGGCGGCATCGGTGGCAGTATTGCCCGAAGCCGAAGCGTTTGATGTGGTAATCAACGAAGGCGAAATAAAGTGGGACACCTTCCGTAGCGGCGGCGCCGGCGGACAGAACGTCAACAAAGTGGAGTCGGGGGTACGTCTGCGCTACAACTGGAAAAATCCCAATACCGGCGTAACCGAAGAAATCCTGATAGAGTGTACCGAAACGCGCGACCAACCCAAAAACAAAGAACGTGCTCTCTCGCGACTGCGCACCTTTATCTACGACAAGGAACATCAAAAGTACCTCGACGACATCGCCTCCAAACGTAAAACCATGGTTTCTACCGGCGACCGCTCGGCGAAAATCCGCACGTACAACTATCCGCAAGGACGCATCACCGACCATCGCATCAACTACACCATCTACAACCTCGCCGCTTTTATGGACGGTGACATACAGGACTGCATCGACCACCTCATCGTGGCAGAAAATGCGGAACGGCTGAAGGAGAGCGAGCTGTAACCAAAAAGAAAAAAATGGGGTGCCACCGATAAAGTGGCACCCCTTTTTTATAAGATAGTGGCAGATGACGCTTATTTCATCTCCCAAGTATCATTGGTCATCAGCAGTTCTTGGAAATTGTGATATTTCTTTTTCTGCGATACCTCTTCTATTTGAGCTTTCACTGCCTCGTCGTACGTAGGAGCTTCTACATCGCGAATCACGCCCAGTGCAACGGGGAAGTCGGGACCGTCCATTAAAGCAAGCTTCAGTTGCAGGGTGTTGTCCATGCAGTGTGCATCGTGCACCAAGATGTCTTCCTCGGTGATGCCATTCTCGCCCAACTTCACTACCTTCAGTCCAAAGCCTTCCTGCATCAGTCCGAACTCTTTGTTCTCGCCGAAAAGCATCGGTTTACCGTGTTCCAGATAGATGGTGTTTTTGGCACGTCCTTCTTTCTTGTAAACGGCATCGAAAGCGCCGTCGTTAAAGATGACGCAGTGTTGCAGAATCTCTGTAACCGTAGTGCCCTTGTGTGCAGCGGCAGCTTTGAGTACGTCTACGGCGCCTTCGGCATCGGTTGCCACACAGCGTGCAAAGAAGCGTCCGCGTGCACCGAAGCAGAGTTCGGCAGGGTGGAACGGATCTTCTATCGTACCGTAGGGCGAAGATTTGCTGACGAAACCGCGCGGCGAAGTGGGAGAATATTGTCCCTTCGTCAGTCCGTAGATGCGGTTGTTGAGCAGCAGTATGTTGATGTCGACATTGCGACGTACGGCGTGAATGAAGTGATTACCACCGATAGCCAATCCGTCGCCGTCGCCCGACACTTGCCACACGCTGAGGTTGGGGTTTGCCACCTTACATCCGGTAGCCACCGCTGCTGCACGACCGTGAATGGTCTGCATGGCGTAAGTGTTCATATAATAAGGTAAGCGACTGGAGCAACCGATACCTGAGATAACTGCCGTTTCGTAGGGCTTTACGCCTATCTCGGCAAGTGCTTTATGCAGTGAGTTCAAGAAGAAGTGGTCGCCACATCCCGGGCACCAGCGAGGTTGTCCTTTTTTGAAATCTTTTGCTGTATATTGGTTCATGAGTTTCTTTAGTTTTATTGGTTGAGAATGTCAGTAAATGCAGCGACCAGTTCGCTCACCACGAAAGGTTGGCCTTTCACTTCGTTGAATTGATAGGGAGCGAAGTTGTCTATCTTCATACGCAGATAGCCGGCAAACTGTCCCAGATTTTGTTCGGCGATCACCACCTTTTTATACTTTTTCAGTACGGCTTCCGTGTTCTTGGGAAGCGGGTTGATAAAGCTGAAGTGTGCCAAAGCCACTTTCTTACCTTGCTTGATAAGCTCTTCCATGGCGGAATAGAGGTGACCGTAAGTGCCTCCGAAACCTACAATCAGCAGGTCGGCGTCGTCGGCACAACCTTCTACTTCAACGTCGGGCACCGGTATGTTGGCAACTTTTGCAGCGCGCAAACGGCACATCAAGTCGTGGTTGTCGGCATCGGTAGAGATAGCACCTGTATTGCTGTCTTTCTCCAGACCTCCCAAAATGTGCGTGTAACCTTCCTGACCCGGAATAGCCCAATAGCGGACATCGTTGTCGGGGTTACGGCGATAGGGGCTGTAGTTGTCTTTCATCTCGGCAGTAGCGTAAGGAGGCGTAATGGCGGGATATTCTTCGAGGCGGGGGAGTTTCCATGCGCCCGAGCCGTTGGCTACAAAGCCGTCGGTAAGCAATACCACCGGAGTAAGGTGTTCTACGGCAATCTTACAAGCCATGTAAGCTGCATCGAAACATTGCGTAGGCGAGGTAGCGGCAATAACCGGCATGGGGCTTTCGCCGTTGCGTCCAAACAGTGCTTGCAGCAAGTCGGCTTGTTCCGATTTGGTAGGCAAACCGGTAGAAGGACCACCGCGTTGTACATCCAGAACTACCAGCGGCAACTCCGTGATAACAGCGAGGTTCATAGCTTCGGACTTCAGACAGATACCCGGTCCCGAGGTAGTGGTTACCGCCAAAGCTCCGGCAAAAGCAGCGCCTACGGCAGTGGCACAACCGGCTATTTCGTCTTCGCATTGCACAGTGGTAACTCCCAGCGATTTGTGCTTAGCCAGTTCGTGCAGCACATCGGTAGCAGGAGTAATGGGGTAAGAGCCGAGGTAGAGTTTCATGTCGGCTTTTTCGGCTGCGGCAATAAATCCGTAGGCGGTAGCCTTGTTGCCCATGATGTCCATATAAACGCCGGGCGTTTTAGCCTTACTTTCTATCTTATAGGTATGAGCTGCCGTTGCATGCGTATTGTGCCCATAGTCGTACCCTGCATGTATAACTTTAATGTTGGCTTCCGCCACTTCGGGCTTTTTGCCAAACTTTTCGCGTAAGAAGTCTTCGGCAATTTTCAAATCCCGACTATAAAGCCAGCATACCAACCCTACGGCAAACATATTGCGGCATTTCAGCATGGCTTTGTTGTCCATTCCGGTGTCGGCAAGACAATCCTTTACCATTTGAGAGATGGGAGCAGCAATAACATCTTGTTGAATGCCCAACTCTTCGATAGGGTTATCGGTAGTAAAGGCAGCTTTTTGTAAATCCGAAGCTTGGAAGCTATCTGTGTCAATGATGATACAAGCCGTTGATTTCGCAAACTTATATTGCGTTTTAAGGGCGGCAGCATTCATCGCCACCAGCACGTCGCACTTGTCGCCGGGTGTAAATACTTTGTCGGCACCGATGTGCACCTGAAAACCGGAAACACCTGTCAGTGAGCCTTGCGGGGCACGAATATCAGCCGGATAATCGGGGAAAGTACTAATGTCGTTTCCTACCGTAGCCGATACTGTAGAGAAGATGTTGCCGGCAAGCTGCATACCGTCGCCGGAGTCACCCGAGAAACGTACAACCACGTCGTCGAGTTCTTTAGCCATCACGCTGTTAATCATAATTAGATGTGTATAAATAAATTGGTAATTAATAGCCGTATCCATTTTGAATACGGTCGGCAAATGTCGTAAAGTTCAATGGAATAGCAAAACTTTTTTCGCGAAATCGGTGGAATACACTATATTTGTGCCCGTTTTATGCGCGAAAAGCGGTCCTGTAGTTCAACGGATAGAATAGAAGTTTCCTAAACTTTAGATAGGGGTTCGATTCCCCTCGGGACTACGCAAAAGAAAACGCACTCATTCTTAGATGCTGTTTTGATTTTATTGAATTACCTTGAGAGATGGCAAGCAACATCGAAACCGCCCTTGCAGGGGTTATAGAAGAGATGCCGTCAACTTTCTAATTTCCGCCATCCTTTTAGCTAAAGTCTTATCTTGACTTGCTAATGACATATTATATTTCAGTTGTATGCGCATGAGAGAGTCTGCCGGAACATCGAGTGCTGCCTCAAACAGCATAGCTGTATTTGTTGTAAGAGGACGGCGTCCGTTAAGTATGTCATTGAGTATATTGTACGACAGACCCATTCTTTTCGATAGTTCTTTTTGAGATATGTGGCGGAACCCTATCTCATCCTTTAATACTTCGCCCGGATGTATAGGGCGTGCACATTGTAAGTTTCCCATATCGTTACTCATTTATAATGATTTGACAATTCTATTATATTACACACGGTCAGAATCGTTTCAGATGCAATCTGTTGAGTGGTGAACTCTATTCGATATTGGTCGTTTACTCGAACAGATTCAAGACCGTTCTTATCTCCTTTCAGTATCTCATATCTTAATCCTCTATATCGCAACAAGTCCGTCGGACTGGAAACTGCTTCTAATATTGTCACAACTTGCTGGTATTTAGCAATAATATGTGGCTGAAAACGATGTTTCTTATCCGATGTTTTACCTGTTACATATAGTTCCCAAAGATATTTCTGCTCAAACGTTATTTCCATAATACATTTGTTTATGCAAAGGTAAGCACTCCTTTGTAATACACAAAAAAAGTGGAATGTTTCTTTGCAAAAAAAATAGCTACCCAATTTTAGAACAGCTATATCCCCTTTATTGTAGTATCACTCCTCCCCCGCCTCTATCAGCGCCAGTAGTTTCTCTACGGCTTCTTCTTCGGGAATGTTTTTCTCTATACACACCTTCTTCTTATAGAGACTTATTTTGCCGCGACCGGCACCCACATAGCCATAATCGGCATCCGCCATTTCGCCAGGACCGTTGACAATGCAGCCCATGACCGCTATTTTAAGTCCTTTCAGGTGGGCGGTTGCCGCTTTTACACGTGCCACGGTGGTTTGGAGGTCGAACAAAGTACGACCGCAGCCGGGGCACGATATGAATTCGGTTTTGCTTACGCGCAGCCTGCCTGCCTGTAAGATGCCGAAAGCGGTGGCGTCGACCGTGGTGTGCGCTATGTCGTCACCTTGATTAAACAGGAATATGCCGTCGCAAAATCCGTCCATAACAAGGGCACTCATATCGGCTGCCGTCTTTATTTGGAACGTTTCCGGTTCGTTTTCCGCATAGTGTTGAAAGAATACGACAGGATTCTCCATGCCTTCGTTCATCAACTGATGCACCAGCGCCCGATGCTCGCCCAAGCGGTTGGGGTGATTGCTTTGCGAGATAAGCACTATTTCGGGATGTTGATACAGACAGGCAATCACCTCATCGGTTTGCGCCATATAGGGCATAAAGAGGAATTTCAAGTCGGCGTTGCATCCGCCTATAAGCGGCAATTGCTCGTGGTTGAATGCAGGATAAGTATCGGCTTCACCGTTCCACACATCCGCATCTACGATGTAACCCACACCTGCACGGCGCACCGTCGGCAAAGCACGACCTACGTAGACGTAGTCGGGAGTGAAATCGGCTTGATACGCTTCGCTGCCGTCCAGACGTTCGCTTATTACCACCGGCAGATGGTCGCCGCCGATATTGCGTACGGCAGTTGTCTTGCGGCGGACAGGCGACAGGTAGTCGAAAGCCGCAGCTTCCGCACAGGGAATGTAAGGATGATTTTCCCGCTGCACAATGTAGTCGCGTAACTTTCGTGCCACAGGTATTTCGGCTTCGGGAGCTTCGCTCAGCGACACGCGAATGGTGTCACCCAGTCCGTCGCTCAGCAAGGCACCTATTCCCAAGGCGGATTTGATGCGTCCGTCTTCGCCTTCTCCGGCTTCCGTAACACCGAGGTGCAGTGGAAACGACATGCCGTTTTGTTCCATAGTGGCTACCAGCAGGCGCACGGTACGCACCATAACCACCGTATTAGATGCTTTGATAGAGATGACCACATCGGTAAACTTCTCTTCCGCGCAGATGTTCAGAAACTCCATGCACGAGGCAACCATACCTTCGGGGGTATCGCCATATTGTGCCATGATACGTTCGGACAGCGACCCGTGGTTTACGCCGATGCGAATGGCGGTGTGGTTCTCTTTGCAAATCTTCAGGAAGGGAATAAAATGGGCGCGGATGCTCTCTAAATCTTTGGCGTAGTTGCCGGGATTAATGCGTACCTTTTCGGCATACAAGGCTGCCACATCCGCCACGTTGGCATTAAAGTGAATGTCGGCTACCAAAGGTGTCATATAGCCGTCGCCACGTAGTGCGGCATTAATGTTTCGCAGGTTTTCCGCCTCTTTGACTCCCTGCGTGGTGAGGCGTACATATTCGCCGCCTGCATCTACGATATGTTTGGCTTGTGCCACACACGCGGCGGTATCCGTCGTAGAAGTATTGGTCATACTTTGCAGTCTGATAGGATTGGAGCCACCCAGCGGGGTAGCTCCAATATTTACTTCGGACGTACTGCGCCGCGAATAGTTGAATAAATCCATAAGCGAATCAGTTTGTCTTATAAGCGTACTTCACCTCTTTCAGTTCTTCGTTCGCCTTTACGATTTTCTGTTTCAGTCCCTCTTTATAAGCGGCAAAGGCGTTGGCGAGGGAAGGGTCGCTCAATGCAAGCATCTGTATGGCAAGTATGGCGGCATTCATGGCGCCGTTGATGGCGACGGTGGCTACCGGTATGCCCGGAGGCATTTGTATGATAGAGTAGAGCGCGTCGACGCCGTCGAGTGCCGACCCTTTAATGGGTACGCCGATAACAGGCAATGTGGTGTTGGCGGCAATCACACCGGGCAGGGCGGCAGCCATACCGGCGGCGGCAATAATCACCTTGATGCCTCTTGCGGCGGCTTGTTTGGCAAATGCTTCTACTGCTTCGGGAGTGCGATGGGCAGAGAGCGCATTTATCTCAAACGGGATTTCGAAATCATTGAGCAATGCAGCCGCCTTTTCCATTACCGGAAGGTCGGACGTACTACCCATAATGATGCTGACAATAGGTTTCATTTTTCTCAGGCGTTGATAAGTGCTTTATAAGCTGCCGCATCGAGCAAAGCGTCGAAATTAGCATCGGCGGCAGGTTTCATTTTGATGAGCCAGCCTTCGCCGTACGGATCTTTGTTTACCAGTTCGGGTTGTTCTTCCAGCGTTTCGTTTTGTTCCAACACTTCACCGGCAACAGGCAAAAACAGGTCGGAAATGGTTTTCACAACTTCGATGGTACCAAATACGTCGTCGGCTTCGAGTGTTTCGCCTACGGTTTGAATGTCCACAAACACAATGTCGCCCAACTGTTCTTGAGCATAGTCGGTGATGCCCACATAAGCTACGTCGCCTTCCAAACGAATCCATTCGTGTTCTTTGGTGTACTTCACATTTTCAGGTAAATTCATAATTTTAAGTTTTTAAGTATTAAAGTTTGAGAGTTACTGAGCTTTCTTTAAGAAACTCAATGCTTGTTAAGCCGCAAAAGTACGATTAATCCCAAAAACTCGCCACATTTACGCCACAAAATCACAATTATTAATGGCGATAACTGAGTGATTTATGTGATTTTTTAGCTGTTTTGCGATGCCGACTCACTGAGTTATGCGACTCATTCACCTGAATGACGAAGCTGAATCACTTGAATGGCAAAACTCAATCACCTGAATGGCAAAACTGAATCACCTGAATGGCAAAACTGAATCACTAAGATATCCGATTATGTGTATAGAGAAATAAGGGCGTTTCCAAAGGAAAGCGTAACTTTGCACTCCTAACAGAACGCGAAGATTCCCGTACTTGACAGAAATTTCGCAATAAACCAATCATACGAAAATGAAAATAGGAGATAAAGTGCGCTTCCTCAACGAAGTAGGAGGCGGAACCGTTACCGGATTTCGAGGCAAAGAGATCGTGTTGGTGGAAGATAACGACGGATTCGACATCCCGATGCCTATACGCGAATGTGTGGTGATAGAAACCACCGAATATAATTTTGTAAAAAAGCCTTCCAAACCGGAACCCGAAAAGAGCGCACAGGTGGAAGCACCGCAATTGTCTGCCTTTCGTCCTGCCGAGATACGGGGCGGAGACGTACTCAACATCTATCTGGCTTATGTGCCCACGGACATTAAAGCGGTAAGCACCACACCGTTTGAGGCTTATTTGGTGAACGACAGCAATTACGTCGTCTATTACACTTACCTCTGCGCCGAAGGAAAAGCATGGAGTACACTGTCGCACGGCGTTATTGAACCCAACACCAAATACCTGCTGGAAGAGTTTGACAAGAGCGAACTGAATAACCGCGAGCATGTGGCTGTACAACTCATCGCTTTCAAAGACAATCGCTCGTTTGCACTCAAACCGTCCGTTCAGGTGGAGCTTCGCATCGACACCGTGAAGTTCTACAAACTGCACACCTTCCGCGAATCGGAGTTTTTCGACACGCCGGCATTGGTGTACGACCTTGTGAAAGACGACGTACCCGCCAAGCAAGTCTATGTATCTGCCGAAGAACTGCAATCCGCCTTATTGCAAAAAGCACGTGCCGACGAGAAACCCAAATCGCAACCTCTTGTGAAGCGGGGCGGACAAAACGGCATCATCGAGATTGACCTGCACATCAACCAACTGCTGGACGACACACGCGGCATGAGTAACAGCGAGATGCTGAACTACCAATTGGATAAGTTTCGCGAGATGATGGAACAGTACAAAAACAAACGCGAACAACGCATCGTTTTTATCCACGGCAAGGGCGATGGTGTGCTGCGCAAAGCATTGCTCGAAGAGTTGAAGCGCAAATATCCCACGTTCCGTCATCAGGATGCCTCGTTCCAAGAGTACGGATTCGGAGCAACGATGGTGACGGTGAAGTGAGGTATTTACTCCACGAACATCAAATCGCTGATAATTCCGTCGGAAACAAAGATACCTTCGCGGGTGAGGCTCAATTGTCCGCCGGTGAAGCTGAGTTTGCCGCTCTCTATATAGGGAGCGGCTTGTTTTTGGCAATAGCTGCGGAGTGAGGTACCGAAACGTGCTTCTATCTCCGCCGTACGAATGCCCGGCTTGGTGCGCAAGCCTGTCATAATATATTCGTTGTAGCGGGTGGAAAGGTCTAATTGCTCCGTCTCGTAATACGGGTGTCTCTGTTCGATGCCCGTAATATAGCGGTCTAACGAAGCGATGTTCCAGCGGCGCGAGGTGCCGTCGAACGAATGTGCCGACGCTCCGCAACCCAAGTAGGGTACCCCTTGCCAGTAGGCACTGTTGTGACGCGAATGGAAACCGGGCTTACAGAAATTAGAGATTTCATAATGTTCGTATCCACCGGCGGCAAGCGTATCTATCAATGTGGTAAAGAAGCGCACGCTGCTCTCCTCGTCTACGCGCGGCAGATGGGTCATGCGGTAGAGCGGCGTATCTTTTTCGTAAGTCAGATGATACGCCGAGAGGTGCTCCGCATTCAGCGAGAGAGCCTGCTGCAAATCGGCGTTCCACTGCCGGTCGGTCTCACCGGGAAGTCCGTACATCAAGTCGATGCTGAGGTTGTTAAAACCCTTCCTGCGGCAACGCTCCACGGCTTCTATGGCTTGCCGTGCCGTATGTCGCCGTCCCAAAAGCTGTAACATTTCGTCGTTGAAAGTCTGTATGCCGATGCTGATGCGGTTGAACGGCAACGTGCGTAACATGGCGACATACTCTTCGGTTAAGTCGTCGGGGTTGGCTTCGA
>JAISHU010000101.1 GCA_031262385.1 Mediterranea sp. (in: CFB group bacteria) | reverse complement strand
ACTCACAGAAAGATATAAAGAAATTATGTCAAAAAACAAAAAGCGTGTTCAGCGCGAAAAAACAGCCCCGAAAAGAACTTTATGAAATTATCCCGGCAAGTTAGCGCGATAACTTGCCGGGATAACACAATAATTTGCCGGAAAATACAGCTTAACTTGCCGGGATAATTTGCTAAGCCGGCAGTTGATTCGTTGTTTTCGCGTCGACAGTTTGTTGTTTTCGTGCGGATGATTCGTTGTTTCCGCCGAGTTGATTCGTTGTTTTCGCCGAGTTGGTTCGTTAAGTAGCGGCGGATCATGCATAGCATGCGGTTTAAAGGCACGTTTTTGTCAAAGTGCAAGTTAGCAGAAAGCGCAATATTGTGACATTATGATGTGCAAACAGGTAATAATGCACCAATATGCTAATATGCTAATGAGCTTTAACCTTCAGGGTGCATCTCTCTGTTTTAGAAGGAAGATAGCAAGCCATCTGACGACCACAAGAAGAAGATAATCCTCGAAAATAGCCCTCAAATCGAGAGCACTCAAATCAAAACAGCTTCTAAACTCTATGAAAGTAGTTTAATCTAATCGCTTTTTAATAAATTTTAGTTGCCACCATTAAGATATTACCGTACTTTTGGGTGCGAAAAATCAGAATAATTCAAATTTTAAATATTTCTACTATGGCTGAAACAATTGACATTCGTGAGCTAAACGAACGAATTGAAAAGCAAAGCGCTTTCGTAACCAACCTTACTGCCGGCATGGACCAAGTCATTGTCGGACAAAAGCATTTGATAGAATCCTTACTTATCGGTTTGCTGTCCGACGGGCACGTGGTGTTGGAAGGTGTTCCGGGATTGGCAAAAACATTGGCAATTAAAACACTGGCTTCGCTCATCGACGC
The DNA here is from genome assembly GCA_031262385.1 of Mediterranea sp. (in: CFB group bacteria). Lineage (GTDB taxonomy): Bacteria > Bacteroidota > Bacteroidia > Bacteroidales > Bacteroidaceae > Bacteroides. The sequence goes on along the minus strand of JAISHU010000101.1, from coordinate 29,531 downwards.
CCAATACAGCCGCATCCAGTTTACCCCCGACTTGCTGCCTGCCGACGTTATCGGTACCATGGTGTATAGTCAGAAAGACGAAGCCTTTTCGGTAAAAAAAGGTCCGGTGTTTGCCAACTTCGTATTGGCAGACGAAATCAACCGCGCACCCGCCAAAGTACAAAGTGCATTGCTCGAAGCCATGCAAGAGCGTCAGGTTACCATTGGCAAAGAGACATTTGCCTTGCCCGAACCTTTTTTGGTGCTGGCTACCCAAAACCCCATTGAGCAAGAAGGTACCTATCCGCTTCCCGAAGCACAAGTCGACCGTTTTATGCTGAAAGTGGTTATCGACTATCCCAAAGTGGAAGAAGAGAAATTGATTATCCGCCAAAACATCAACGGCGAAAAGCTGCACGTTAAACCCATACTGAAAGCCTCCGAGATTATAGAAGCCCGCAAGGTGGTACGTCAGGTTTATCTGGACGAGAAGATTGAACGTTACATCGTTGACATTGTCTTTGCCACCCGCTATCCCGAGAAATACGACTTGAAAGAGCTGAAAGAGATGATTGGCTTCGGCGGTTCGCCCCGTGCTTCCATCAACTTGGCACTTGCAGCCCGCACATACGCATTCATCAAACGTCGCGGATATGTTATCCCCGAAGATGTGCGCGCCGTAGCCCACGACGTGCTGCGTCACCGCATCGGACTGACTTACGAAGCAGAGGCAAGCAACCTCACCTCCGACGAAATTATCAGCAAAATATTGAATCGGGTAGAAGTGCCTTGATATGGAAACAAGTGAACTGCTAAAAAAGGTACGACAGATAGAAATCAAATCGCGCGGATTATCCAGCAATATCTTTGCCGGTCAATACCACACTGCCTTTAAGGGACGGGGTATGGCTTTCTCCGAAGTGCGCGAATATCAGTTTGGCGACGACATACGCGACATCGACTGGAACGTAACCGCCCGCTTCAACAAGCCTTATATTAAGGTGTTCGAAGAAGAGCGCGAACTCACCGTAATGTTGCTGGTCGACGTATCGGGCAGTCTGGAATTCGGCACCATCAAACAGATGAAGAAAGAGATGCTCACCGAGATTGCTGCTACGCTGGCGTTTTCGGCGATACAAAACAACGATAAAATCGGCGTGATTTTCTTCTCCGACCGCATTGAAAAGTTTATCCCTCCCAAGAAAGGACGTAAACACATTCTCTACATCATTCGCGAGCTGATAGACTTCCATGCGGAAAGCCGCCGTACCGACATACGTCTGGGACTGGAGTACCTTACGAATGTGATGAAACGTCGTTGTACCGCCTTCCTGCTTTCTGACTTCATCGACCAAGGCGACTTTAAAAACGCCATGGTGATAGCCAACCGAAAGCACGACTTGGTAGCTGTACAAGTGTACGACCGCCGTGTGGAAGAACTGCCCGCTATCGGCATGATAAAGATAAAAGATGCCGAGACCGGACACGAACAATGGATAGACACCTCGTCGCGTGCCGTGCGTAGTGCTCACCGCCATTGGTGGAAAGAGAAGCAGGCGACATTAAACGAAGTATTTACCAAAAGCAACGTGGATAACGTGTCGGTACGTACCGACGGCGATTATGTCAAAGCGCTGATGACCCTGTTTGCTAAACGAAATTGAAATGAAGAAACTGTTGTTGCTGATACTCGTCTTCACCCTGTGCACAGGCAAAGTACTGTCGCAGTCGGTTACCGTAGACGCCACCATCGACTCGCTGCAAGCTGCGCAGATACTCATCGGCGAGCAGACGAAGGTACGGTTGCACGTCTCGTTGGATGCCGACAAGGTGGCGAGTTTCCCTATTTATACCGATACCCTTGTGAACGGCGTTGAAATACTCGACGTTGCCAAGATAGATACCACTTACCTCAACAACCGCAAACGCATGGAGTTGACGCAAGAGTATCTTGTCACCTCATTCGACTCGGCGCTCTACTACATTCCGCCTATGGAAGTGAGGGTAGACAGTCAGGCTTACCGTTCCAACCCACTCACCCTGAAAGTCTACACGGTGGAAGTAGATACCGTTAACGTCGACCACTACTTCGGTCCCAAGCCGGTAATGAAACCACCTTTTGTATGGTCCGACTGGTACGGTGCACTTACCTGCCTGTCTCTGCACATCCCCTTCTCCTTGCTTTTTCTCTACCTGATAAAGCGCATCATGGACAACAAACCCATCATCCGTAAGGTAAAGGTTACGCCCAAGCTGCCGCCGCACCAACTGGCAATGAAAGAGATTGAACGCATCAAGAGCGAAAAGAGCTGGCAAAAAGAGGAACCAAAGGCATATTATACCGAACTGACCGATGCCTTGCGAACCTACATTCGCGACCGCTTCGGCTTCAATGCGTTGGAGATGACCTCTGCCGAGATTATCGAACACCTACGGGAGGTAAAAGAACCGGAGGCTATGGCGGAACTGAAAGAACTGTTTCTCACCGCCGACCTTGTGAAGTTTGCCAAACACCGCCCGTTGATGAACGAAAACGATGCCAATCTGGTGAACGCCATCGAATTTATCAACCAAACCAAAGAGAAGGTTGACGAAAACGCCAAGCCGCAACCCACCGAAATTACCATCATAGAGAAACGCTCTCTACGCAGCAAGATTTTGCTGGGTACGGGCATTGCACTGATTGGTGCCGGTCTGCTGGCATCGCTCATCTACATGGGAAATCAATTGTATAATTATCTTGCATAACACTTAAAAGCCAATGGTTTTTGCCAATATAGAATATCTGTTTTTACTGCTGCTGCTGATACCTTATATAATATGGTATATACTCAAGCGGAAGAATAGCGAAGCGACGCTTCAGATTTCGGACGCACGCGTGTATGCCCATGCCCCCAAAAGCTATAAGAACTATCTGCTGCATGCACCGTTTATACTTCGCATCATTGCCCTGATACTGATTATCGTTGTACTGGCACGCCCACAGTCTACCGACAGTTGGCAGAACAGCGAAATAGAGGGCATCGACATTATGCTTACCCTCGACGTATCGACCAGTATGCTTGCCGAAGACCTGAAGCCCAACCGTTTGGAAGCAGCCAAAGATGTAGCTGCGGCGTTCATCAACGGACGTCCCAACGACAACATCGGCATCACACTCTTTTCGGGCGAGAGCTTCACACAATGTCCGCTTACCGTCGACCACGCTGTGCTGCTCAACCTGCTCAAAAGCGTTCAGTGCGGCATGATTCAAGACGGAACCGCTATCGGCGTGGGCATTGCCAACGCGGTAGCACACCTCAAAGACAGCAAGGCTAAGTCGAAAGTCGTCATCCTGCTCACCGACGGTGTCAACAATCAGGGCGACGTGTCGCCTATGACGGCTGCCGAGATAGCCAAGCAATTCGGCATACGCGTCTATACCATAGGCGTAGGTGCCAACGGCATGGCACCCTATCCCTATCCGGTAGGCAACACCGTGCAATACGTCAACGTCCCTGTGGAACTGGACGAGAAGATGCTCACCGACATTGCCGCTACCACCGACGGACATTACTACCGTGCCACCAGCACATCCAAGCTACGCGAGGTGTACGAGCAAATAGACAAGCTGGAGAAGACCAAGCTCAACGTCAAAGAGTTCAGCAAGCGCGAAGAAGAGTACCGCCTGTATGCGCTCGCCGCCCTTTTGTGTCTGCTGCTCGAAGTGCTGTTGCGCAACTCCATATTAAAGAAAATACCGTAACAATTATCACATACAACCATGTTTCGATTTGAAGAACCTGCATACCTCTATCTGCTGATAGTACTTCCGCTGCTGGCGGCGTTCTATCTCTACTCCAACTACCGGAGGCGCAGTGCCATTCGCAAGTTTGGCGACCCCGCGCTAATGGCACCGCTGATGCCCGACGTATCCAAGTACCGTCCCGACGTAAAGTTCTGGATGGTGCTGGCTGCCATTGGATTGTTTGCCGTGGTGTTAGCCCGTCCGCAGTTCGGTTCCAAGCTGGAGACCGTAAAACGTCAGGGGGTAGAAGTGATGATAGCGTTAGATATATCCAACTCCATGCTGGCGCAAGACGTACAACCCAGTCGCCTTGAGAAAGCCAAACGCATCGTGGCACAGTTGGTCGATAAAATGGAGAACGACAAAGTGGGTATGATTGTCTTTGCCGGCGATGCCTTTACCCAACTGCCCATTACCAGCGACTATATTTCGGCAAAGATGTTCCTCGAAACCATTACGCCCGCACTTATCACCAAGCAAGGTACGGCTATCGGAGCTGCCATTAACTTGGGCATGCGTAGCTTTACCGACCAAAAAGAGGTGGGACGTACGCTCATTCTTATTACCGACGGCGAGAACCACGAAGACGGTGCCGTAGAAGCTGCCAAAGCTGCCACCGAAAAGAATATCCAAATCAACGTGCTGGGAGTAGGTATGCCCGAAGGTGCACCCATTCCGGCGGAAGGCACCAACGATTTCCGCCGCGACAAAGACGGTAACGTGGTAATCACCCGCCTCAACGAAAAGATGTGTCAGGAGATAGCTCAAGCGGGCAACGGCATCTACGCCCATGTGGACAACTCGAATGCAGCACAACGTGCCATTGCGCAAGAGATTGACAAAATGGCAAAAGCCGACGTGGAGTCGCAGGTATATACCGAGTTCAACGAACAGTTTCAAGCCGTAACGTGGATCATCCTGTTGCTACTGCTCGCCGAGATGTTGGTATTGGAACGCAAAAACCCGCTGTTCCGCAACGTTCACTTATTTAAGAAGAAGGAGGAGAATGTATGATGAAGCATAAATACCTTTTATTCGCGCTGCTGTGTCTGCTTCCCACCCTGCTTTTTGCACAAAAGGCAGAACGCGATTTTATCCGTAAGGGCAACCGCGCCTATCGCGACAGTTCGCTCGTCGATGCCGAAGTAAACTACCGCAAGGCTATCGATGTTAATCCGTCGTCGTCCATTGCCATGTACAATCTGGGCAACGCACTGCTGTTTCAAAACAAGGCAAAAGAGGCGTTGGAACAATATGTCTTGGCTACCAAAATAGAAAAAGACAAAGGCAAGCTGGCGCAAATCTACCACAACATGGGCATGATGTTTCTTGCCGGAAAAGATTACGCACAAGCAGTAGAGGCTTGCAAGCAATCCTTGCGCAATAATCCTGCCGACGACGAGACCCGCTACAATCTGGCACTGGCGCAATGGTTGCTGAAACAGCAACAGCAACAACAGCAGCAGAATCAGGATCAGCAGGACAAAGAACAACAACAGCAGGATAAAGACCAGCAGCAAGACCAACAGCAACAACAGCAAGACCAACAGCAGCAACAGCAACAACAGGAGAATCAGATATCCAAGGAGAATGCCGAACAGATGTTGCAATCGGTCATGCAGGACGAAAAGAACGTGCAGGACAAAGAAAAGAAACAGCAGATGCAGATACAAGGCAGCAAGAAGCTGGAAAAAGACTGGTAACCCGCACATACAACAGATGATAAAAGCATAAGAATCAGAGACAAGATACAGAATATGAGAAGAACAGTTTTATTATATGCCCTGCTGACGCTGTTTTGCCTGCGGGCGGCGGCGGACGACAAAGTAACCTTCACGGCTTCGGCACCCGATGCCGTGGCGGTAGGCGACCAGTTTCGCCTCACCTACACGGTGACTACACAGAAAGTGCGCGACTTTAGTGCCCCCACCATGAAAGGATTCGATGTGCTGATGGGACCTACCAGTTCGCGACAAAGCAGCACCAGCATCATCAACGGAAAGACCTCTTCTTCCTCTAGCACCACTTTCACCTATATATTAATGGCTACCACCGAAGGTACTTACTCTATCCCCGGTGCCACCATTACAGCCGACGGCACCCAACTGCTCTCCAACGCCGTAGAAATAAAGGTGCTGCCCGCCGACAGTCAGTCGTCGGCAGGAAGCGGAACCGCCGACGGCAACAACAGACGTTCGTCGGCTTCGTCGTCGGGCAACACTATCGGTGCCAACGACCTGTTTGTGCTGAGCACCGTCAACAAAACCAATGTTTACGAACAGGAAGCACTGCTGCTGACCTACAAAATATACACCGCCGTAGACCTGCGCGGACTGGACAACGCCAAACTGCCCGACTTCAAAGGCTTCCATTCGCAAGAGGTAGAACTACCGGCAAACCGCAAATGGAGCCTCGAACACTATAAAGGGCGCAACTACCAAACCACCATCTACCGCCAGTTTGTGCTCTTCCCCCAACAGTCGGGCACTATCACCATAGAGCCGGCACGCTTCGATGCATCCGTAGCCAAATCGGTACAAGTATCCGACCCCTTCGAAGCTTTTTTCAACGGTGGAAGCAACTATGTGGAGGTGAAGAAGACGCTGATGACGCCGCAAATCAACATTGACGTTAAGCCGTTGCCTGCCGGTAAACCCGCAGGATTCTCGGGTGCCGTGGGCGATTTCAACATTACCTCGTCTATCAATAGCACAGAGGTAAAAACCAACGATGCCGTCACCGTTAAACTGGTGATTTCGGGTACGGGTAACCTGAAGCTACTCGGCAATCCCGAAATAAAGTTCCCCGAAGAGTTTGAAATCTACGACCCTAAGGCAGACAACAAATTCCGCCTCACCGAAGCCGGACTGTCGGGTAGCAAAGTCATAGAGTACCTCGCCATACCGCGCACAGCCGGCAACTTCAAGATACCCGCCGTGTCGTTCAGTTACTTCGACCTCAAGTCGCGTTCTTACAAAACCCTCTCCACCGAAGCCTATCAGTTGCAGGTAGAAAAAGGCGCAGGCAACGCTACGCAAACCATAGCCAACTTCACCGGTAAAGAAGAGCTTAAAATTCTGGGCGAAGACATCCGCTTCATCAAACAAAACCCTGTGAAGCTGTCGCCCCGCGGCTACTTCTTCTACGGTTCGTGGAGCTACTGGCTGTGGTATCTCGTTCCGCTGCTGATATTCGTGCTTTTCTTTGCCCTCTACCGCAAACAGATAGCTGCCAACGCCAACGTAGCTGCCATGCGTACCAAGAAAGCCAACAAGATTGCGGTGAAACGTATGAAGCAAGCCGAACGTCTGCTGAAAGAAAACAAGCAAGATGCCTTCTACGACGAGGTGCTCAAAGCCTTGTGGGGTTACATCAGCGACAAACTCAACATTCCGGTGTCGCGCCTCTCCAAAGACAATATCGAAGAAGAACTTCGCCGTTACGGGGTTGCCGACGAACTTATCGAAGGGTTCCTTGCCGCCTTGAAGAACTGTGAGTTTGCCCGCTTTGCACCCGGCAATGCCGAGCAAGCCATGGACAAAGTATATACCGATTCGCTGGCTATCATCAGTCGAATGGAAGCCATTATTAAACATTAAAACCGCCGCAATGAAAAAGATTATACTGTTCGTATCGGTTGTGCTGTGGGCAACCGTAGCAGCCTATCCGCAAAACGACTCACTCAACCTCTCGGGCGACTCGCTCTCCGTGGGTCACCACACCGAGTTTGCCAACCGTTCGGACTCCGTCGTCACCAAAGCCGAAGCCGACAGTGCCTACACAAAGGGCGATTATGCTTCGGCAATCTCCCTCTACGAGACACTGCTGCAAGAGGGCGAAGCCGCCGAACTCTACTACAACCTTGGTAACAGCTACTACAAGTCCGACAACATCGGTCGCGCCATTCTCAACTACGAGCGCGCTTTACTGTTGGCTCCCGGCAATGCCGACATCCGCGCCAATTTAGAGATAGCCCGCGCCCGAACCGTAGACAAGGTAATTCCTGTGCCCGAAATCTTCTTTGTGGCATGGACCAAGTCGCTGATAAATCTGCTGAGTGCCGACCACTGGAGCAAGATAGGTATTGTCGCCTTCTTGTTGCTGCTTGGCTCGCTCAGCCTCTATTTCTTCACCAAGCAAACAGCTCTTCGCAAAGCCGGTTTCATCGGCGGCATCTTGTTTTTCTGCCTCGTAGTGGCTGCCAATATCTTTGCCTACCGACAAAAAAGCGTACTCACCCACCGTACACACGCCATTGTGTTGACGCCGAGCGTTACCGTTACCAGCACGCCCAGCGAAAGCGGCACCAGCCTCTTCATACTGCACGAAGGTCGCAAGATTACCGTCAAAGACAATACCATGCGCGAATGGGTAGAGATTAGTTTGGAAGACGGTAAAGTGGGTTGGGTACCCGCCGCTTCTATCGAAATCATTTAGGGCAGTAGAAAAGTCCGCAATCAGCCTATTCATGGGCTGATACAGAGAGCTGAAATTCCTGACTCTTCCAAACCGGATATTCTCTTGTGTGGAGTCAGAACATGCTTAGTATCATACCCTCTTCAAGTAAAATAATAATATCTATGTGAACATTTTTCTAATTGTACCGTTATAATATCACTACGCGAAAATACTAAACAATGATTATAAAGGTACTCCTCATCTCTCTCCTCTTCTGTCTATGGCCTCTTCGGAGCTTGGCGCAAGAATACGAGTCGCAAATACCGACTACCCCCATTGTATCGTTCAAGAGTAACTTACTGTACGACTTGACTACAACGTTCAATTTGGGAGTGGAATTTCGGTTGAGCCGCCGGTTTACACTGGATATTCCTGTGAACTACAATCCGTGGACATTTAGTGGCGGACGGAAGCTGAAACACCGGTTGGTGCAACCCGAGTTGCGCTATTGGAACCGACAGGCGTTTCGCGGTTCGTTTTGGGGAATACATACGCATGTGGCACAATATAACGTCAGTCGCATCTTCTCCGACTATCAGTTTGAAGGTTGGCTCGCCGGCGCAGGTGTTTCGTATGGTTACCGGTGGAATCTCTCCGACCGTTGGGGCATGGAAGCTTCGATAGGTGCAGGTTATGCTTACCTCGATTACGACCGTTACGATGCTTCCGTAGGCAACTGCAACGGCTGCGGAACCAAGTTAGGCTCGGATAAGAAACACTATTTCGGTGTGACCCGTGCGGCGGTTTCGCTGCTATATACATTGGGCAAAGAGCCGCGCAAACGTGCGACACGCAAGGTGATGGATATTCAGCCCATACCTCCCCGCCGCATTGACACCGTTAAGGTGGTGGAGGCTGTGGTAAAGATAGATACGGTCTACGTGAGCAATCCCGCACCGGTAGTCCGATACGAAAACGGGCAGGCATGCATTCACTATCCGGTGAACAGTGCGGTGCTGAACCCCGAATTGGCACAAAACCAAACCGAACTATTTAAAATAGAACAGTCGATGCGCAACGTACGCAGCGCTTCGCAGGCACGAATTACTCTGATTACAATTGATGCGTACTCGTCGCCCGAAGGAAATGCAACACACAACAATGTGCTTGCCGAACTGCGGGCGGAGACTCTCAAAGAATATATGGCACACACCTACGGACTGGACGACGCGCTGTTCGTGATTCGTTCGGGCGGCGAAAACTGGAAAGGTTTGTCGGAAGCCATTGCCGCCTCGACGCACTTCACCGACGAAGAAAAGAGCGAACTTCGGCAGATACTGGAGATAGCCGAGCCTGATTCGCGCAAACGCTCTTTGCAGGCTTACGGGCAAGGTAAAGCCTACCGGTGGTTGTTGCGCGAAGTCTTTCCTACGCTGCGTGTGTCGTCTTACCGCATAGACTATGTCGTAACCGAACTATTGGAAAAGTAATCAAAAACTAACTATTTATATATTTATTTATTATCAACAAATCATGAAGAGTAAGAAGTTTAATTATTCTTTGGTGTTGTTATTATTGTTAATAATAACTATGCCATCATGTAGCAACGAACCTGCTATGGAAGAAGCTATGGACAAAGCAACCGAGGCCTATGTAGGCTTTACACTGAAGATGCCGGGTAGAACCCTTGGCGAAGGGGCAGCCACCCGATACGACGAAGGCAATTATCATGAGGTCGGTTCTTATCAGGGAGATGACGTGGTGAGCCGTGTGGATTTGTATCTGTTGGATGCTGCGGGTACTTTGGTGGAAAGCAAACGCTTCTCGGGTACCGAAATGGTATGGACATTCGAAGGCGATGTACAAGTGATACAGCCGCGCGAACCTATCTCTACCACTCCCGGCGATAAGTATGCATTGGTTATAATAAACAGTCCCCGTCCGCTCATCACCGAGTCGCCTTCCGACGATTATGCGCTTAGCGTAAGCAATGAGTTCCCGCTATCGGGCTTCGGCGGATTTACCGACTTTGATGACAAAGGCACGATGAAGCGTATTTTCAAAGGCATGTTGAGCGGTAAGAGCAACCTAACCACCATTACGGCAGGTGTCACTGCGGACGATGTAAAAGCCGGACAAAATCACATCGCGGTTTCGACCAAGCGATTGGTGTCGCGGGTCATTGTCACCAAATCACCCAATCTGGATGCCAACAGTGCAGCCCTCGGTACGTTTACCGATATTCAGTACTCCGTGGCACAAGGCTCAAAGCATATCTATCTGATGCCTTATGTAGTTAACAACGAATACCTCACGCCGGGTTACGACTACGTGGCGGACGACAATTACATACGTACTTCTGCCGATAGCTACTGTTACGAAGACCTGCATACACCTACCGATGTGCTCGAAAATCCGGCTACCGGAGGAATGGGCTTTACCGCTATCGAAGGTAAATTCCTGTTAGAGAATACACACGCTACTTACCAGAAGGGTAACACCGCATATGTATTGGTACGTGCCAAATTTACTCCGAAGAAAGACGCGATTGCCGACGGTGGCACATTGGCTGCCGACGGCACCTTCTATGTGGGAGGTACCGACGGACTAATCTATTCCAGCATGGCGGCAGCTACCGATCCTACCACGGGTGTTGCCAATCAGAAAGTGGCTACTTACACCGCAGGCAAGGTACTTTATTATGCATGGATTAACCCCGACGATGTGACGAATCCGGTAAACGCACCCGTTATGCGTAACAATATCTATCACATCAATATCAATTCGTTCAAGACGTTGGGTGTCAACTGGAATCCGCTTACACCCGATATTAACAATCCCGACCCGGAACCCGATGGTGGCAACGAGCCTCCTTCGCCCATCAAACCCGAAGATCCGCTGTCGTCGGTAGATACCTATATGGCTGTGGATGTTACAGTGGAAAACTGGACGGTACATTCGCACGATATTGATTTTTAAGTAGAACTGATATTTACACATTGAGATGAAAAGATTCGGTCTATTCGCCCAAGGAGCGTTGCTTTCAGGCTTGTTCTTGAGTGCACCGGCGTGTAGTGTGTACGACAGTCGCGAAAATTGTCCGCAAGGCATCCGTGTGGAGGCCTATTCCAAAAGCAATTGCGATGTGGATACACTCTATCCCGAAGCGATAACCGACTTGCGCTATTACCTGTTTGACGAACAAAACCGGCTGGTAACTGCCACCGACGACAAAGGGGTGAAACTGCGCAGCAACTATACACATACCATAGAGACCGCTTCTCACGGTATCTACACGGTGGTGGCGTGTTCTAACTTAGACGAAGCGTTGTTCGAAATGCCTTCGTCGGGTAAAGCTATCCAAACGAAAGAAGATTTAATGTTTCGTCTTCGCGGACAAGACGGCAGGGCGATGTCGCTTCACGGCAAACGTATATATTATGGTGAAAGTCCTGCCGTCTATTTGCCCGACCCTGCCGAATATGGGTCGGTGTACAAAACGACGGGCGTCAATCTGCAAGAACAGACCAACCGCATCACCATTACCGTGGAAGGATTAGCACGTGCACAAGCATACGAGGTGAGCATTCAATCCGTAGGTACTTCCCTGTCGTATGAGGGGAAAGTAAAAGAGGGCGACCTGCTGGAATATCCGGCAGCTTCGCACACGGTGCGCGATGGTGTGCTTGAGAGTATGTTTACCACACTGACGTTGACTACCGGCTTTCAAACCATGCTGGTGATACGCGATAGCCGGACGCGTGCCGAAGTGTATCGGGGCGACCTGTTGGGCACTTTGTTGCTGAAGAATCCCGAAGTAAACTTGGATTGCGACCACGATTTCAACATCCGTTTCACCGCTGCCGATCAGTGCGACTGCGGCACGTATGTGATGATGGAAATATGGGTCAACAATTGGTTGGTTCACAGCTACGCCACAGACCTTTAACTATAAGAATAATCGAAGAATGTCACACAAAAATTTAAACTATTCATTCCATATAAAGCATCTCTTGACGCTTGTCTCGATTGCGGTTGCCGCGAGCATCTATCTGTCGGGTTGTGTGCAAGAAGTGGAACTGTCTAACAATCGCCGGACGTCGTACGTTTCGCTTGCACTGAGCTTGTCCGAAGGCAACATCAATGTCGACAAGCATTTGTGGGAAGACCGTGTGGACGAAATACGCATGGTGGTTTTTAATACTGCGGGCGATGTGGTGTACAATTCGCAGCTCTATTTCCCTAACGGATTTGCATCGCCCTGTAAAGCCGTACGTTTGACGCCGGGTAAGTATGACTTCTGCTTTGTGGGCAATGAAAGTGCTGTCTCCAATGAGTTTGCCGATGCCATTGCCACCTTGCGCAACCGTTCGGAACTCCAAAGCAATGCCGTGTTCAGCAGTTTGCCTTACCAGCCCGACTTTATGCCCGATGGCGAAACCGGTGGGGGACGCTTTGTGATGTCGGCTTTCTATACGGGCATTGATGTGCTTAGCGGAGGTACCGAACTCCGTCCTATCACGCTGCCGTTGCCGCAAGGCAAAGTATTCTTGCAACGTGCATTGGCGAAAGTAGAGATTGTTTTCAGAAAGAAAACGGCAGGAGGTACGATTCCCGCCGGGCTTATTACCAAGCTCGAATTGAAAGACGTAGCCGCCACTTACACCGTGCCGTCGGTAGGAAGTGTTGCTTACAACGGCACCACCACCGACTCGGGAGCGTTGTCGCTCGACGGATTGGACTATACGCGCGACTCGGTAGGTACCGTGTTGCGCTACATCCCCGAACTGCTCAACATCACACCCACAAGCGGATATACCAGCCTTACCATTAACGACCGCAGCTATCCGGTGGAAGTGGTTTCACCTTATAATATAGCACGCAACAATCACTATATTATCAATGTTTACCTGAATGCTGCGGGAGGAGTGGAAGTGACGGCGTGTGTGCAGCCTTGGAATAAAGAGAGTTACAAGTATATGTTTCAAGACGAAGACCGCACCAGTGTGACTCCACCCATAACCCCCACCGATTCGAGCCTTATTGTGCCTACCGATTGTGGGAAAATAGAGATACTCTCTAAAAACGAGGTGTTGCAGCAAGGACTAATGGGTGCTTTTGGTGATGAGATAGTGTGGTGGGACCCTACTATCGGAGGCCCCACAATTAACAAAGGTGCGGAACCTTACTATTGCGAGAAGAAGTACGGCAAAGGGTGGCGTTTTATCAATTCGTGCGAGTTGATGTCGTTCTTGAAGCTGTTCGACCAAACTTACCGTATCTGGCAGAGCAATACGTGGCAGGCAGTCAATGCGGGTGTACCTTACTACTCGTTGCCTTTCAGACAGGAAGCACAAGTGCTGTTGGGTAAACTCACCGGTGTAGATATGTCGAAATATGTCACAAGCGATGCGGGGAAAGATACGTATGCCGGCGAAAAGCTGGGAATGCTCGACCAGTATTTCACACCGGGCGACATTTTGGTGAGAGCGAGCGATTACCCCGCCGGTAAATGGTCTTACTATGGGAAGGTGAATAATAACGGACAGGACTGGTTCCCTATGGAAGTATCCATTCAAATAAAAGGTTACTGGTACTCCGACTACTTGGACTTTAGCGACGAAGCAAATTACGATAAGATTCTTTACGGAGAATTTTATCGATATGACTATTCGTCTACAATATCGCGTTGTGTAAGAAATGTAGAATAAAAAACATGCGTAATCTACATACTATCATATATATACTTGTCGGCACTTTGCTTGCATCGTGCAATAGTTCGTATCCGGAGGTTATCAGTCGGGACAGCAGGGGAACAACGCTGTTGCTGTCTGTTCTCGATGCTGAGGAAGCCGATAACCTGGCCGAAGAGTATGCTATTCTAAATCTCAGTCTGTTCCTTACAAAAGCAGGTGACAGCATTGTGACCGACAAGTATGTTTTCTCCTCTTTTCGTGCCGCCGACGGTTCTTCTACGCAAAACTGTCAGGTCATCACACTTCCTCCCGAAGTGAGCGAAGGAGGGGCTAAAGACATATATGTGATAGCCAATTGCGACAACGCCACTGCACTAAACAGCATTGAAACAGTGGGCGACTTGCGGGCACTTACAACCACCAAGCTGCACGGTGTCAATAATATGCTCACCACCGAACGTGGACTACCCATGTACGGAGAGTATTTAAACGCAGAACTAAACAACACCGATACAACCCCTATAAACATCCGCTTGCTGCGCCTTTGCGCCAAGTTGGATATTACCCTTACCTTTACCAATGACACGTGGATAGGCACCAACAACCGCTTTGGTATAGACCATGCAGCATCTTACACCTATTTTGTTCGCAACGATGCTTTTGTAATCGACAGTCTTGATTTGGTGTACTATCCACTGATAGCTATGGAGCAGCAAGCAGCCAATGTGTTTCACCATATAGCCTATGTGTACGAGTCCAAAGTGCTTCCTTTTATGCACCTCTACACCGTGATAAACGGTAAGCTCTACGAATATGTGGCAAAAGATAACTTCCCTCTTCCGGTGCGCAACCGCATGTATGCGGTAGAAATAGAAATATTGGAACCTCTGTCTGCCGAAACCCGTACCTCCGGCGATTTTTCTCCTCAAATCCGTCAAACGGTATCCGAATCGGTGTGGTGAACGGGTGTGTCGTCCGTTTCTTCTATAATAATAAGGTGTGGTGAAGAATTCTCTTCTTCTTCCTCTTCTTCCTCGTCCTTAAAAGGTTCGGGGCGTTGCGGTCCTTTGCCGACAAAGGCTACCGAACACAACATGCCTACAATGGCACCGCTCAGATGTCCCTCCCACGAGGTTGTGGATTTGGCAAAGAAGGGAAACATGTTCCATACCAAACCTCCGTAGGCAAAGGTAACCAACAACGAAAGAGCAATCAGCGGAATGTGCTTGCGCAGAATGCCACTGAAGAAAAGAAAGAAAGCCAGTCCGTAGATGATGCCGCTGGCTCCGATGTGCCAACCCGGTTTGCCTATTAAAAAAGTAATCAACCCGCAGCCTACCCAAATGCAGAAAAATATGTAAGGTGCAATCTCTTTGTAGAAATAGAATAGTCCCCAAGACAACAGAAAGAGCGGCAGTGTGTTAGCTAACAGATGTCGCCACGTGCTGTGTACCAACGGATGCCCGAATATGCCGAAAACGCCCCGTTTTTGCAAGGGGTAAACCCCCAAATGGGTGAAGTCCCAATCCATACCTACCTCCATAAATTTGATGAGATAAAGGGTAAGGATAAGAAACAACGGGATGACGGCAGCCAGTATAATCTTGTGTAGATCTTGTTTCATAAACTTGCTATTGTATCACATTTTCGTGCAATACTACACATTTATTACTTAAAAACCGAAAATAAACGAACTTTTTATTTCGCGTATTGTCTTTAATATGTACTTTTGGGCACATGCTCGAATGATTAACCTTTAACATTACAAATATACCTATGAGTTATTTACGTTTCGACAAAACGCTCATGATTAACTTGGAAGAATCGTTGCCGCGGGAGATTCTGCGAACCAATAAATCGGGGGCGTATCACTGTACTACGATTGTGGATTGCAATACCCGTAAATACCACGGTTTGTTGGTAATCCCCGTTCCTGAACTTGATGACGAGAACCACGTATTGTTGTCGTCGCTGGATGAGACGGTGATACAACATGGTGCTGAGTTCAACTTGGGATTGCATAAATATCGTGGTGGTACATTTAGTCCGAAAGGGCATAAATACATTCGTGAGTTCGATTGTGAGCATATCCCTGCCACTACCTACAGGGTGGGGGGAGTGATACTGCGTAAAGAAAAAATCTTTGTTCACCACGAGAACCGCATCTTGATAAGATATACGCTTCTCGAAGCACATTCGCCTACAACGTTGCGTTTCCGCCCGTTCTTGGCGTTTCGCAGTGTGCGCGAATATACGCACGAAAACGAACGTGCCAACAGGGACTATCAGCCAGTGGAGAACGGTATTAAAACATGTATGTATCAGGGTTATCCCGAACTCTTTATGCAACTCAATAAGAAGAATGAATTCCATTTTATGCCCGACTGGTATCGCAACATCGAGTACCCCAAAGAACAGGAGCGGGGCTACGATTTCAACGAAGACCTCTATGTTCCCGGCTATTTTGAAGTCGACATAAAGAAAGGTGAAAGCATCGTCTTCTCCGCCGGCATCTCCGAGATTTCTCCCCGCCGACTCAAGCAAATATTCGACGAAGAGGTGAGCGACCGTACGCCACGCGACAGCTTCTTACACTGTCTTACCAACTCTGCACACCAGTTTCACAACAAACAAGGCGACAGCCACTACATTTTGGCAGGCTATCCGTGGTTTAAATGTCGTGCACGCGACCTGTTCGTTGCTTTGCCCGGTTTGACGCTTGCCATTGACGAGCAGTCGGAGTTCGAGGATGTGATGCTTACGGCAGAAAAGGCTATTCGGGCATTTATTGCCGGCGAAACCTGTGTCTGCAACATCTATGAAATGGAACATCCCGACGTGCTGCTCTGGGCAGTGTGGGCGTTGCAGCAATATGCCAAGGAGACGTCGCTTGAAGAGTGTTACAACAAGTATGGCGCACTGCTCAACGAAATAATGAATTATATCCGTTACAGTAAACACGATAACTTGTTCCTGCACGATAACGGATTGCTCTATGCCAACGGCACGGAGAAAGCTGCGACATGGATGAATGCCATCGTAGACGGTCGTCCCGTAACGCCACGAACCGGGTACATCGTAGAAATAAATGCCTTGTGGTATAATGCCTTGCGCTTTGTGGCAACCATGGAGCGCGAAACCGGTAGCACCGCTTCGGCGGATAATCTTGATGCGCAAGCCGACCTCACCGGTAAAGCTTTTGTGGAGACCTTCCGCAACGAAAGCGGTTACCTGTTCGACTATGTAGACGGTTACATGATGGACTGGAGCGTTCGTCCCAATATGATATTTACCGTGGCTTTCGATTATTCTCCGTTAGACCGTGCACAAAAGAAACAGGTGCTCGACATCGTGACAAAAGAGTTGCTTACGCCGAAAGGCTTGCGAACCCTTAGCCCGAAAAGCGGCGGATACAACCCCATCTATGAAGGCCCCCCTACACAGCGCGACCATGCCTATCATCAGGGCACCGTATGGCCGTGGTTAATGGGCTTTTACATGGAAGCCTACCTGCGCATCTACAAAATGAGCGGCGTGTCGTTCGTGGAACGCTACCTCATCGGTTTGGAAGACGAGATAATCAACCGCTGTATAGGTTCGCTTTCCGAATTGTACGACGGCAACCCACCATTCCACGGTCGCGGAGCTGTCTCTTTTGCCATGAATGTGGCGGAGATGCTGCGTATCTTGAAATTACTGTCTAAATATAATATGTAGGAGGAGAATAGATGAAAGTGTTAATGTTTGGTTGGGAGTTCCCCCCTCACATTTTAGGCGGACTGGGAACCGCCAGTTACGGACTTACCAAAGGAATGTCACAACAAAACGATATGGAAATCACCTTTTGTATTCCCAAACCTTGGGGTGACGAAGATCAAAGCTTTTTGCGTATCATCGGCATGAACAGCACGCCGGTGGTGTGGCGCAATGTTACGTGGGATTACGTGCAGGGCAGAGTGGGTGGCTATATGAATCCCCAACTCTACTATGATTTGCGCGATCATATTTATGCCGACTTCAACTATCTTTATACCAACGATCTGGGATGCATTGAATTTTCCGGTCGTTATCCCGACAATCTGCACGAAGAGATAAACAACTACTCCATTGTGGCAGGTGTGGTGGCTCGTCAGCAACAATTCGATATTATCCATTCGCACGACTGGCTGACCTACCCGGCGGGCATTCACGCTAAACAGGTCTCGGGCAAACCGCTCGTTATCCATGTGCATGCCACCGATTTCGACCGTAGCCGCGGTAACGTTAACCCCACTGTGTATGCCATCGAAAAAAACGGCATGGATAATGCCGACCACATTATGTGTGTGAGCGAACTGACACGGCAAACGGTGATTTACAAATATCACCAAGATCCCCGTAAGGTGTCGACGGTGCACAATGCCGTATCGCCGTTGCCACAAGAGATAGAAGAGATTCCGTCACTACGTAAGAATGACGAAAAGACGGTCACTTTCTTGGGACGTATCACCATGCAAAAAGGACCGGAGTACTTCGTGGAAGCTGCTGCCATGGTGTTGCACCGTGCTCGTAACATTCGTTTTGTAATGGCGGGAAGCGGCGATATGATGAATAAAATGATACGTTTGGTAGCCGAACGCGGCATCGCCGACCGCTTCCACTTTCCCGGCTTTATGCGTGGTAAAGAGGTGTACGAGATGTTGAAAGCCAGCGACGTCTATATCATGCCTTCCGTATCCGAACCTTTCGGTATTTCACCGCTGGAAGCCATGCAGTGCAACGTACCTACCATTATATCTAAACAGTCGGGGTGTGCCGAGATATTGGACAAGTGCATCAAAACCGATTATTGGGATATACATGCCATGGCGGATGCCATTTATGCCATTTGTACTTATCCTTCGCTCTACGAATACCTGCGCGACGAAGGTAAAAAAGAGGTGGACGGCATCAAGTGGGAAGATGTGGGACTGAAAGTACGTCACATCTACGAAGAGGTTATCCGGAAAACGTACTAATCGATAACGAATAACTGAAGAACTTATAAACTTATAAACTTATAAACTTATAAACTCAAAAACTTAAAAATATGCGTACCATTTGCCTTTACTTTGAGATACACCAGATTATCCATCTGAAGCGTTATCGCTTTTTTGACATAGGAACCAGTCATTATTACTACGACGACTATGCCAACGAAAACGGCATCAACGATGTGGCTGAACATTCGTACATACCGGCACTTACCACCCTGATAGAAATGGCAAAGCAGTCGGAAGGCGCCTTTAAAGTGGCGTTGTCTGTTTCGGGAGTGGCGTTGGAACAACTCGAAATCCACGCACCTGCCGTTATCGACCTGTTGCATAAACTCAACGACACCGGTTGCTGTGAGTTCTTGGCAGAACCCTATTCGCACGGGCTTTCCTCGTTAGCAAACGAAGAGTGTTTTCGAGAAGAGGTGTTGCGACAGAGTGCCAAAATGAAACAACTCTTTGGCAAAACACCCAAGGTGTTCCGCAACTCCAGCCTTATCTATTCCGACGATATAGGGGGAATCGTTGCCGATATGGGTTTTAAGGGTATGCTTACCGAAGGAGCCAAGCATATTCTGGGTTGGAAGAGTCCGCACTATGTGTATCACTGTAATCAGAATCCCAACTTGAAACTGTTGTTGCGCGATGTGAAGTTTTCCGACGACATCAGCCTTCGCTTCAGCAATTCCGAGTGGAACGGTTATCCGCTTTTTGCCGACAAATATATAGGCTGGATAGATGCCTTGCCGCAAGAAGAGCAGGTAATCAACATCTTTATGGAGCTGAGCGCATTGGGCATGGCACAACACCTATCGTCCAATATTCTGGAGTTCTTTAAAGCATTACCTGCTTGTGCACGTAGTAAAGGAATCACTTTCTCTACTCCCTCCGAAGTTGTTACGCGCCTGAAGTCGGTGTCGCAACTGGATGTTACCTATCCTATTTCGTGGATCGACGAAGAACGCGACACCAGTGCATGGCTGGGTAACGTTATGCAGCGCGAGGCATTCAACAAACTGTATAGCGTAGCCGAACGGGTGCATCTGTGCGACGACCGTCACATCAAACAGGACTGGGATTACCTGCAAGCCAGCAACAATTTCCGCTTTATGACTACCAAAAACAGTCCCATAGCCTTGGAACGAGGTATCTACGAATCTGCCTACGATGCCTTTACCAACTATATGAATGTGTTGGGCGACTTCATCAAACGAGTCTCCATGCTCTATCCGTCGGATATTGACGATGAAGAACTCAACGCACTGCTTACCACCATTCACAACCAAGGTCACGAAATTGAAGAGTTGCACGAAGAGACGAAAAAGCTTCGGCAGAAGCTTGATAAAGAAAAGTGTGCCGCAAAGAAGCCTGTGGTGAAGAAAACTACAGCTAAGAAAAAAGTAGAGGCGTAGAGCCGATACTGTATTCGAGTGGTTTTGTGCGGGTGCGGTTTTAGCTTTTATCTCGCAACTAACTCATAATGCATTCGGTAGACTGTTTCTGCAATCGTTTCTCCATCTTCTGTGTTTTCGCGTTTCTCTATTACAATAGGCAAATCTGATGCCGTGTAATAGTTGTACAGGTATATCCGATTGTTCGGAGTATCTTCTTCTATATTAAGGTATCTTTGACAGCGATACCCCATATAGCCGAGCATCTGGAGATATTTTGCCATCGATAGTTCGTCGCATAACAATCCCATGTCGCTTATCAGGTAGTTTATATCGATATTTATATTCGGACTGTTCGAAATCGAGAGAGCGTAATACATTGTGGTATCCGTATGTTTATCGGTTTGTGGGTAATATCGGTATAACTTTGTAAGATTGCCGGAGTTCCATGTAGCTCGGTATTCTTTGTCGGTGTTGCTGTTCGTCGTGTTGTTTTGATAGTTAATGAATGATGACGAAAAATAGCCGTTGCGATAGGTTAACTTCCCTTGTATCTTGCATGTGTCGTTTTCCGATATATTCAGGTCGGTAATTACTCCTTCGGAATTAAGGTTGAAGTACCCTTTGTTAGTCTCTTCTTCCTCAATAATGGTATGGTTGCCATAGGTAAAGGTGGTGGTATGGGGTGATTTATTATCCTCTTTTATCGTTGCCTTGATAAGGCGATAATCGCGGTCGTATGCAAATTCTACTGTTCCGTTCTCTTCGGGCAATTGCGGGTTTGTGTAACTTTTGACATACGAATAGTTGCTGAGCAAGTAATAGCGTTGAGGTAACACATTCTGGTGGGTGAGGTTGCTTTGTGTGACCTCTACATCCACGGTTGAACTTACCGATTGGAAACGAATGGTAGCTTGGCGAGTTTCGCCGGTGAAGTTGGGCAAAACTTTGCCTGCAACGTGCTGTGTGCCCGGTGCTCCTTGTTTTTTTTCGAGTACAAGCCATTTCGTTGTATCCCCGGGTAGTTGATGAGGGTACGAGATTATGGCAGTCCATGTATTACGGGCTGTAAAAGTAAGCATGGCTTCTTGTTCATCGGCATACAAGGAAATGTTGAGCAGAGAGTCGTCGAATTCGATGTCGTTCGACAATAGCTTAAGGTGATTGTTGCAGGCTGAAATCATACACAGTGCAAACGGTACTAAATAGATGTTTCGTTTTAACATAGTAATAATGTACTTTTATATGAAAAATATGCCCCAAATATAGGTGAAATAGTTTTATTAGTATATGAGATGCTTAAAAATTAACGAACTGATATGAACGTTCCGTTTCCTCTTTTCATACTAAGTATTACATTTGTGTGATAAATAGAGCGGGAATACCCACTATAATTACATACCCGATTTTTGCCTTCAGCTCTTCAGCCGGCTCGCAATTTATTGATAGCTTGCTTGTTCGGCTGAAAGATATACCCTGAAAGTAAAAAATCCGCATTCAGGAGGGATGGTAAGTAGTAAGCGTCTCCGCAGAGGATGCGAACCTGTTTGCATTCGCTTGCAATCACAAGAACCTTGCTGCGGGATTGGCGCAAGCTTCCCACTCTCCTATATATAATAAGGTGTAAAACGAATAACTCTTATGAAGAAAAACGACTGGAAAGAACGGTTGAATGTGGTTTATTCCACCAACCCCGATTACAACTACGAAACAGAAGCCGGCGAAGAGCAAGCCACTCTTCTGCCTGCCGCACAAAAGTTGCGCATACAACTCGACCGCAAAAACCGCGGTGGAAAAGTAGTAACGTTGATTACCGGCTTTGTCGGAACCGACGACGACCTGAAAGAGCTGGGCAAACGCCTGAAGTCCAAATGTGGAGTGGGGGGGAGTGCCAAGGAGGGCGAAATACTTATCCAAGGAGATTTTAGGCAACGGCTACTGGAGCTTCTTAAAACAGAAGGTTATGTAGGTACAAAAGTAGTGTGAGGAGCAATAATTCTCCATTCTTCATTCTCCATTCTCCATTTATCCATACCTTTGCGGCGAATTTAATCATCCTCTATTTATGGCAATAGTAATAGGTATAGATGTAGGTGGAAGCACCACTAAAATAGTCGGCATCGATGGCGACCGCATTCAGTCGCCTATGTTCATCACGGCAGCCGACCCTGTCACCAGCTTGTTCGGAGCCTTCGGCAAGTATATATACGACAACAACATACAACTCTCGGACATCGAACAGGTGATGCTGACCGGTGTGGGAAGTGTATATATAGACACTCCTTTGTACGGTTTGCCTACCAACAAAGTCGACGAGTTTATAGCCAACGGCTTGGGAGCACGTCACGGCATCGGACTGGACAACCTGATTGTGGTAAGTATGGGTACCGGCACCTCGTTTGTACACATCGAAGGTGAGCGGATAGAACATATCGGCGGCGTAGGTATTGGCGGCGGAACGTTGCAAGGGCTGTCGCGCCTGCTGCTTAAAACCCAAGACTTCAAACAAATCACCGAGATTGCCGAGAAGGGCGACATCACTCACGTCAACCTTCAGATAGGCGACATCAGCAACCGCGCTTTACCCGATTTGCCCATGTACGCCACCGCCTCTTTGTTGGGCAAAATTGATGCCAACGCTTCGACGGCGGATATAGCCAAGGGAATCATCTGCATGGTGTTGCAAACCATTGGCGGTGCTGCCGTGCTGGCGGCACTCAACAGTCCGGTAAAAGATTTTGTAATGATAGGCAATCTGACGCAACTGCCTCAGTGCGAGGAGATATTCCCCAATATGGAACGCATTTACCACGTGCGTTTTCACATCCCTCCTTATGCCGAATATCGCACGGCAATCGGTGCGGCATTGGCTTACATACAAAAGCGCATGGTGCTGTAATTCACGCAGATAAAATGAATATTTTAGGTAAAATCTTTGCTGTTCGCGAAAATAGCACTACATTTGCCGCCGATTTTGTGATAATATAATGTCTCACTCAATTAATTAAAACTCAATTTATTTATGGAAAATCTTAAGAATGTAGCTCCGCTCGAAGATTTCGACTGGAATGCTTACGAAAGCGGCGACAGCGTAGGCAGCGCCACTCACGAAGAAATGGAGAAAGCGTATGACAGTACGCTGAACAATGTTCACGACCGCGAAGTAGTGGACGGAACCGTCATTGCAATGAACAAACGCGAAGTTGTAGTGAACATCGGTTTTAAATCGGACGGTATCATTCCGTTGAATGAATTCCGCTACAACCCCGACTTGAAGGTAGGCGACACCGTAGAGGTGTATGTCGAAAATCAAGAAGACAAAAAAGGACAGTTGATTCTGTCGCACCGCAAAGCACGCGCAGCCCGCTCGTGGGACCGCATCAACGCTGCTTTGGAAAACGAAGAAATTATCAAGGGTTACATCAAGTGTCGTACCAAGGGTGGTATGATTGTCGACGTATTCGGCATCGAAGCTTTCTTGCCCGGCTCGCAAATTGATGTGAAACCTATCCGCGACTACGATATCTTCGTAGGCAAGACCATGGAATTCAAGGTGGTTAAAATCAACCAAGAGTTCAAGAACGTGGTTGTATCGCACAAGGCTCTTATCGAAGCCGAACTGGAACAACAGAAGAAAGAAATCATCAGCAAACTCGAAAAAGGACAGGTTCTCGAAGGAACGGTTAAGAATATCACCTCGTACGGTGTATTTATCGACTTGGGCGGCGTAGACGGTTTGATTCACATCACCGACCTCTCTTGGGGACGTGTCAGCGATCCGAAAGAAGTGGTGGAACTCGACCAAAAACTCAACGTGGTTATCCTCGACTTCGACGACGAAAAGAAACGTATCGCTCTGGGTTTGAAGCAACTCACTCCGCATCCTTGGGATGCACTCGACCCCAACTTGAAGGTGGGCGACCATGTAAAGGGCAAAGTAGTGGTGATGGCAGACTATGGCGCATTCATCGAAATCGCTCCGGGCGTGGAAGGTTTGATTCACGTATCGGAAATGTCGTGGTCGCAACATCTGCGTTCGGCGCAAGACTTCATGAAAGTGGGCGACGAGGTGGAAGCTGTTATTCTGACACTCGACCGCGAAGAGCGCAAAATGTCGTTGGGCTTGAAGCAACTCAAGCAAGATCCTTGGGAAACTATCGAAGAGAAGTACCCCGTAGGTTCGAAGCACATGGCAAAAGTGCGTAACTTCACCAACTTCGGCGTATTTGTTGAAATCGAAGAAGGCGTAGACGGCTTGATTCACATCTCCGACCTCTCTTGGACGAAGAAAATCAAACATCCTTCCGAATTTACGCAAATCGGTGCCGAAATCGAAGTGATGGTGCTCGAAATAGACAAAGACAACCGCCGTTTGAGCCTTGGCCACAAGCAACTCGAAGAGAATCCTTGGGATGTATTCGAAACCGTATTCACGGTAGGCTCGGTTCACGAAGGTACTATTGTAGAGATGCAAGACCGCGGTGCGGTTATCGCTCTGCCTTACGGCGTAGAGGGCTTTGCCACTCCGAAACATTTGGTAAAAGAAGACGGCAGTCAAGCACAGTTGGACGAGAAACTTGAGTTCAAAGTGATTGAGTTCAACAAAGATACCAAACGTATCATCTTGTCGCACAGCCGCATCTTCGAAGATGCCGCACGTGCCGAAGAAAGAGCCGAGAAGAAGAGCGCGAAGAAAGCTGCTCCTAAGAAAGAAGAACCCGCCGGTATTCAAAATCAGGCTGCTTCGACTACCTTAGGCGACCTCGATGCTTTGGTTGCTTTGAAAGAACAACTGGAAGCCGAAAAGAAATAACCATCTTTTAGAAAATAGATATTAATTATTATTTCGAAAGGGGCGTATGCGTGATGCATGCGCCCCTTCTTCATGTGTGTTCTTTACAATTTCCCTCTTTATACCCCACTAAACGCACTGAATCCACCGTCGATAGGTAACAGTGCGCCGGTGATAAATGCGGCGGCATCGCTGCACAAGAATTGTACGGCACCGTTGAGTTCGGTGATGTCGCCAAAGCGTTTCATGGGCGTTTTGGCAAGAACCTTTTTGCTGCGGTCGGTAAGCGAACCGTCGGGATTGATAAGCACCGCACGGTTTTGGTCGCCGATGAAAAAGCCGGGTGCAATGGCATTCACACGGATGCCGTCGCCAAACTTCAGTGCCATTTCGCTGGCGAGCCATTGGGTGAAGTTGGCTACGGCGGTTTTGGCTGCCGAATAACCGGGTACACGGGTAATGGCACTGTAGGCTGCCATCGACGATACGTTGACGATGCAACCTTTGCCTTGCTTTGCCATTACTTTGCTGAATACGTACGAGGGGTAAACCGTTCCGTTCATGTTGAGATTGGTAACCTTGTCCCAGCAGGTGATGTCCATATCGAAAAAGGGTTGCTCGGGTTCGAGTGTGGCGCCCGGCATATTGCCGCCGGCAATGTTCAGCAAGATGTCTATCTGTTCCCAGTGAGCTATTATTTCGTCGGCAAGCTTCTCAAGTGCGGGGATGTCGAGTACATTGCCCACGATTCCTATCACTTGGTCGCCGTAACTTTTGAGTTCGTCTACCCGTTTATCCAATTGTTCTTTACGAATATCCACAGCCACCACTTTGGCGCCTTGTGTCAGGAAGTGTTTGGCGATGCTGCCTCCCAATACGCCTCCGGCACCGGTGATGACAGCTACTTTGTCTTTAATGCTAAATTGTTCGTTCATATGTTTGAGTTTTTAAGTTTCTAAGTTTATGAGTTTTTTAATTCGTCGTCTACCACGGCTATCATACCTTCTACCTGTGCCAGTGCCAGCATGCGTCCGTGAAACGAGTAGCCCGGATTATATCCTTTATCTTCGTCGCCCAGCATCATTCGTCCGTGGTCTACGCGCATGGGGAGTTGGGGGTTCTGTTGTTCAAAGATGCGTATCAGGTCGATAAGGTGTCCGCGTCCGGTAAGGTGCGAGCTTTCTATGAAGTTGCCTCCGGGCATGGCTGCCGTGCTACGCAGATGTATGAAGTGAGTGCGGTGGGCAAACTCTTTTGCCAAGAGGCGGGTATCGTTTTGTTCGCCTGCACTCAGCGAACCGGCGCAGAAGGTCAGTCCGTTGTGCGGATTGTTCACCGCTTCGAGGAACCACCGAATATCGGCTTCATCGGTAACGATGCGCGGCAATCCGAGTACTTGGAAAGGTGGGTCATCGGGGTGAACGCACATATTAATATGGTATTCGTCGCACGTGGGCATAATCGCTTCCAGAAAATATCGCATGTTTTCGCGCAGTGCGTTGCGGTCGATGCCGTCGTAGAGAGCCAGCAGTTTCTTAAAGAGTGCCACCGGATGGCGTTCGCCTTCGCGGATATTTCCGTTGACAAAGCCCTGCGTCTTCACAATAATGGTATCGATAAGTTCTTCTTTTTCGGCTTCGGTGATGCGTGCATCCAGTTCGTCCACCTGCCGGAGTTCTTCGGGGGTGTAGTCTTTCCCGGCTTCGGCGCGGCGGAGAATCTTTACGTCGAAGTAGGCAAAACGCACGCGGTCGAAGTAGAGCGACGAAGTACCGTCGTCCCACCGGTGGTTGAGGTCGGTGCGAATCCAGTCGATAACCGGCATAAAGTTGTAGCACACGGTGTGGATGCCGCACTTGCCCAGATTGGCAAGGCTCAGGCGATAGTTGTCTATCAGTCGGTCGCGGTCGTCTCCGGCATACTTAATGGCTTCGCTCACCGGCAGGCTTTCTACTACCGACCAGCGCAGACCATACGATTCGATATACGCTTTCAGGTCGTTGATAGCCTCTACCGTCCACACTTCGCCGTTGGGCACGTCGTGCAGCGCGGTTACTATTCCTTCGACACCTATTTGGCGGAGCATGTCGAGGGTGATTTTATCGTTCTTACCGAACCATCTCCATGTTAGTTCCATACGTTTGAGTTTATGAGTTTTTTAAGTTTTTAAGTTTATGAGTTCTCAAATCAACCCTTCATCGGCAAAGCTAAAGAATCCTCCGTCGCTTAGCACCAGATGGTCTATTAACCGGATGTTCATCCATTGGGCTGCCTCTTTAATGGCATGTGTCAGACGTCGGTCGTCCGTACCGGGGTTAGGGCTGCCCGACGGGTGGTTGTGTATCATAGCCAACTGTGTGGCGCGTTGCAGCAAAGCTTCGCGTAAGATAATGCGCACGTCGGCGGTTGTCCGGTCGATAGCTCCGATGCTGATGCGTACTTTGTCGATGACGATGCATGCTTGGTTGAGCAGCAGCACCCAGAACTCTTCGTGAGGCAAGTCGCAGAGCAGCGGTTGAAAGATGTCGTAAATATCTTTGGAGCAGCGCACTGCCTTGCGTTCGGGGCGTTCTTGTTGTTTGCGCCGTTTGCCCAGTTCCAGCGCAGCCATAATGGTGATGCTCTTTGCAGGTCCCAATCCTTTAAAGTGTTTGAAGTTGCGCAAGTCCCATTTCGCCAGTTGGTTCAGGTCGTTGCCGCACGCAGCCAGTACACGTTGCATCAAGGTCACTGCACTCTCTTCGGTGTTGCCCGAGCCGATAAGGATAGCCAATAGTTCGGCATCGCTCAGCGCTTCGGAACCTTTAAGCATCATTTTCTCACGCGGGCGGTCTTCCACTGCCCATTGACTGATAGTAAGTTTATTCATTGCAATTGTTTTACAACGCGCAAATTTAGATAAAACTCATCGGGTTTTACAGCGATGTGACAAAAAAAATTAAGACCCGCACCGTTTTTCTGCCAATTATCATTTTGACACATTGTCATATTTACCCCTCGAAAAACGCCTGTTTTTCGGACTACGGTACGGCTTGTTCGTTTGGATGCCCGTAAATCGCGTTAAACTATGTGAAAAATACCCCTTATTATGCAATGTAACAGCGAGATAAGTAGGCAAAATCCTTACAAATAAAAAGTGCGTTCAGCGCGAAAAAAAACATCCGGCAGTGAGTGATAATTGCCAATCAAGTGAGTTATGTTCGCCAATCAAGTGATTGACGATGCTCAATCAGGTGATTGACCGGAATAACTCACCGAGTTAGCGCGATAACTTACCGAGTTAGCATCGTTAATCACCGGGAAAATGAGCTTAACTTGCCGAGATAATCAGTTATTTCGGCAGGTTAGTCACAAAAAACCTGTATTTGATGAATGAAAACGGCAAATAAAGCTCGTTGTTTGCTTGCCGGATACGCTTTTTATGGAGAAGTAAAGTGTGGGTATAAGCGCAAAATAGTGACATTTTTACTTATATAATGGTATTTTTCTATCTTTTCGATATATCATTCCAAGTTACATAAATAGGTAAATAGTTGCGAGTGCCAATCGTCGGTTAAATCTTCGTCGAAAATAATGTTTGCCAATTTCTTAAGACGCATTGATATTGAATTTGGTTGTTTGTGTAACAATCTGGATATGTCTTTAGTGCGCAGATTGATGCGAACTAAGTAGAGAGTTTGTATCTGTTCGGGGGTAAGTTTGTCGCTATTGGCAATGTCGGCAAGGAAATTGGTGTGTCGTTTGTTGACGGCTTCTACCAACTCATCATAAACTTCTTGGCTAAGTGTTACATTCTCATCTGTCCGAAGGCGTATCACGATAGATTCGGCATTCAATAGCCACTCCCTTTTTTTTCTGCAAATCAGTTCGTCGTTTTGCCGGCGCAGTTTCTTCATTTTTTCATAGAAGTAAATACAACCTGTTAGTAGGGCTAATAGTAGCACTCCCACAACGATAGCCCAAAGATACCTTTTCAAAGAGGTGGTTTGTTGTTTGGCTTGTTGTGCTTCTATTTCTGCTTTCTGATAATTGTATAGAGATTGTACCCTGAGCAGTGTCTCTTTGTGTACCTGTCTGTCTATGGAATCTCTTGCTTGAATGTAAAGTTGCTGATAATATGCATATTCTCTGTAGTTCTTCTGTTTCAGATGAATTTGCGACAGGTTAAAGTATGCCCTTCCCTTTGTGTTAAGACGTGCCGTGGGTGCATCTATTACTTTATTTAAGTAGAAAAGCGCAGAGTCGGTTTTATTCAGTAAGCCGTACACCTCTCCGGCAACTAAATAATAAGGTGGGGGCATAGGTTTACCCTTATATTCTATTAATACCTTTTGCAAATACATGTATGCCGAATTTGCTTTACCTATTTCAAAATAGGTACTGGCAAGCTCGTTGTAGATATCAATTGTATAAGGGTAACGCATAAAGTTAAGAGCGCGCTTGTAATATACAATTGCACTATCCATTTCTTCCATT
>JAISHU010000058.1 GCA_031262385.1 Mediterranea sp. (in: CFB group bacteria) | reverse complement strand
TTCGGTCTTATCTTCCTCTTTTACTCGTCAGATAGCTCGCTATCTTCCTCCTAAAACAGAAAGATAATCCTCGAAAATAGCCCTCAAATCAAAGAGCACTAAATTCAAAACAGTTTCTAATACGCTTTTTGTTTAGAGCCTGCTCACCCCGTCCCCTCCATGAATCGGGGCAGTTTAAGCAGGCTCTGCAATGATTGTCTATCGATTGTACGTATGCACAGAGTGCATCTCGTACCTCTTACAAATATCTTTCGGGATATAGGTCGTTCCACCATTCGGGGCGGTCTTGCAGCCAGCGGGCAAACCATGCCATAATGGAGTTCTGCCACTTAGTGCGCTTGTCGTAGTCGGATACATAGTGATTCTCGCCGTTGACTTCGATAAACTCTACGGTGCGTCCCAAAATCTTCAAAGCGTTGAACAACTGAATGCTTTCGCCGATAGGCACATTGGTGTCGACCGTGCCGTGAAGGAGCAACAGCGGCGTGTGGATTTTTTCGGCGTTAAACAGCGAGCCTTGTTCGGTAAAGAGCTTGGGGTCAGTCCAAGGATAGCTGTCGGCTGCTGCTACCGCGTTGTAGCCATAACCCCAATAACCTTCACCCCAATAGCTTGTGACGTTGCTGATGCCGGCATGCGACACGGCTGCGGCAAAGATATCGGTACGCGTTTGCAGGTATTGAGTCATAAAACCACCGTACGAAGCACCCAGACAGCCTATCTTTTTATCGTTGACAAAGGGATGCGCTTCGCAGAACTTCTTCACACCCTCTATGATGTCGTCGGCTGTACGCTTACCCCACGCATTGACGTGGCGTGCCGAGAACTCCTGACCGTAGCCTATGGTTCCACTGGGCTGAATGACATACACCACATAGTCGCGCGAAGCAAAAAGTTGTGCGCAATAGGTGTTGCTTATGCCGCGGGTGGTAGGGGTGGTGCCACCGTAATAATATACGATAAGGGGATATTTCTTGTTGGCGTCGAAACCGGGAGGCAAGCAAATCTTTCCGTCGATCAGCGTGCCGTCGGATGCGGTGAAAGTCCACGGTTCGACGTGCCCCAATTCGATAGCGTCGAGCGTGGGCTTCATGGGGTCGGCAAGTAAACTCGAACTCTTCTTCTTGAGATTGTACAGATAAGCCGCACCGGAGTTGTAGTCGGACTGTCCCGTATAGGCAGCTACCTGCGGGTTGTTGATAGCCAAGGCAAACGTACCTACCACGTCAACTTGCAGATTCAGCTTCTCGAACTTCTTATCGTTCACCGTGTAGCGATAAATGTTTCGGCAATCGCCGTCGTCGGTATTGAAATAGATAGCTCCGTCGCCACGGTTCCATTGAAGGAAGCTTACCGTGGGGTTGAAGTCGCGCGTGATAGGGGTAATCTTGCGCGTTGTCAACTCCATGATGTAAGCCTGTGTATCGTAATCGTTGGCAATGGAGTGATTGCCGCTGTTTTTACCGATTTCGCCGAAAGCTTCGGGACCGGCAGTGAGCAAGAGTTGTTTTCCGTCGGGCGAATAAGCGGCGCCGCTAAGGAAACGTTCGTTATGGAACAACGTGTCTACTTTCAAGGTGGCGAGGTCAACCTCGTAGAGCGACCGCACGTTGAAAGGACGCTCCGTGATGCGGGCTTGCGAGGTGCTGTACAGCAATCGCTTGCCGTCGGGCGATAGATCTTCTACGTAAGTGCTGTGATTGCCGAAGGTAAGCCGTTGGCAACTGCCGTCCGACGGATTGTAACGCGAAAGGAAATAGCGTCCGCGCGAGTTAGGGATGCGGTCGGCAGGACTCACCACACGACGTAGCGGTCCTTGTTCCTCTTGTCCTGCCACATAGGTGTTGTATATGAGGTAGTCTTCGGTAGGCGACCATCTGAAACTTTGTTCGGGTATCCCTTTCAACAGGGTGGTTTCTTGCAAGGTGGCGGGGTCCAGCGTAATAACATCGTTGCCTTCGTCGGCTACCACCGTATAGTATAGTTTTTCGCTACGAGGCATCCAGCGCATGTCGGTACGTGCATTGTCGAGCAATACTTTGCCGCTCTTTACTTCGATGAGGCGGCTGAACGAGCGCGAACGTTTTGCCGAGAAATAATCGGAGTAGCGCATCAGCAGATACTTTCCGCCGGGTGACATGCTTACACCTGCTACGCGACTTCCATATACCGTATTGTCCAGTTTAAAGCGCCGTTTGGTAACGGGGTCTATCATGGCGCAAGTGAGTTCTTTGTATGCCGCATCCTTTTGGTATTCGCACTTTAGCGCAGGCGCTACCGAGTCGGCGGGGACGGAGAGTAGTTTGAAAGTTAGTTCGTAGTCGCGTTCCGGCTCCAGTGTCAGGACGACGGTGTTTGACTCGGCATTCTTCAGACTGTTTTGTACGTTCTCTTTTTTCTTCTTCGATACGCCGTCGACAAAGAGTTCCCAACGTACGGGCGAGGTGATTTTGAGCTTCCCTTTCATAAAGTGTTCGGCACGCAAGTGGGTCTTTGCCACATACAACCGTGCACCGTCCACCGCTTTCTCCAATTGCAGATAGCCTGCCGTGTCCACACTTTGCACGGGTAGCGACGCATCGGAGATAGTGTTGCTCAGCGTGGTTTGCAGCAACAGGGTAGCATCAAACTTTTTGCCTTGGGGGTTGATACTGTCGTTCATAATGGGGGTGCGTACCGTAACGGCGGGGCGAACCCGATACTTCTCAACTTGCTCCTGCGCAGCAAGAGTAAGGCTTATTGCCGGTAAAAGGGCAATTAAGATGTTTTTCTTGTTCATTAAATAAAATATAAGTGATTAAAGTATTATTCGCGACAAAAATAGTGATTACCGCCGAAATACAATCTCGTTCAAGCAGAATACCCCGAAATATCCAAAAGTGTAAGCTTCATACCCAAAACTGCAAACGCGCAGGGAGGTAGGTACACTATTTTTGTAGCATGTTAAATTCAGAACTTTATACCCATTACTTATGAACAAGATTATCTCTCTCTTGATGCTGCACATGCTTTGTCTCGCTCCGGCAGCAGCCCAGTTCGGCGGTCCTCGTGTGGACGAATCGACATTACCCGGCAAACGCGGCGAACTCAACGTCCGCAACGCTATGTACCCCCGTATTTTGCCCGACAACAGGGTGGAGTTTAAGATAAAAGCTCCCGATGCCAAGAAAGTGCAAGTAGACTTAGGTAAGAAGTACGACCTTACCCGCAATGCCGACGGCGAATGGACAGGTACTACCGAACCTGTCATGTCGGGCTTTAACTACTACGCTTTGTTTATAGACGACGTACGGGTAGCCGACCCTGCCGCCGAGTCGTTCTATGGCTCGGGCTGGATGAGTAGTGGTATTGAAATTCCTTATCCGGCAGGCGTTACCGATTTCTATATAGCCGACGTGCCCCATGGCGACATTCGCATGAAACGTTACTTCTCGGCAACGGCAGGCGATTGGCGTAAGATGTATATCTACTGTCCTCCCGGCTACGACGCTTCCAAGGAGTCGTACCCCGTGCTCTATCTACAACACGGCGGCGGCGAAGACGAACGCGGCTGGGCGCAACAGGGACGCACCGATGTCATTATGGATAACTTGATTGCCAAAGGACAAGCCGTGCCCATGCTTATTGTGATGACCGACGGTAACACCCGCGACTTCGAGGCTTCGTTGCTCAAAGAGTGCATCCCCTTCGTGGAGAAAAACTTCCGCGTAAAGACCGACCGCGAAAGCCGTGCGCTGGCGGGATTGTCGATGGGCGGCATCCATACGCTCAACGTAGGTATTCCGCATCCCGAACTGTTTGCTTATCTGGGCGTGTTCAGCTCGGGCTGGTGGGCAAACGCCTCTCCGTTTGGCGGTGGTGGCAACGATAACGAGAAGTATTACACCATGTTGAAAGAGAAAAAAGAGCTGTACAACAAACAGTTCAAACAGCTCTGGCTCTCCATGGGCGGTAAGGAAGATATTGCTTACAACAACTGTCAGGTGATGATGAAACGGTTTGACGAGATAGGCATCAAATACACCTATTTCGATACTCCCGGCGGACACACGTGGCCGGTGTGGCGCGAAAGCCTGCTGAAGTTTGCTCCGTTACTTTTTAAATAAATCATCATACATCAAACTCTTATGTCTAAATCATTTAAACTCACAGCTACCTTCGGCTGCCTGGCAGTCGGACTGCTTCTGCTCACGGCATGTGGCGGAAACGGCTCTGCAACGTTTGTTCGCACCAACGATTTAGTGCTCAACGACTCCAACTACTTTGAAACGCGCGCGCTGAACTACTTCGTGTTCAACAATAAGTACGATGCGCTTTTCGACGACTCGAAAGTGAGTGCCGTAGAGATTATACACCACGGGCTGCGTACCGCCACCAACGGCGACGTGCGGCTCAACCCCACCCCGGGACAATGGGATAAACTGCCCAAATTCGTAGAGCGTACGGTGGACAAAGCTGCCAAACGCATCGACGTCAAACTGGAATATCCCGACTATGGTTTTGCTTATACACTTTCGGGACGGGCTGCCGACGGCGGCTTCTACCTCAGCGTGACGACGGAGAAACCGTTGCCCGACGCACTGGTGGGAGTGGCGGGACTTAACATGGAGTTCTTTCCGCCGGTGTTCTTCGAACATGCTTATATGATGGACGGCGTGCCCGGACTCTTCCCTACCTCTGCCGCCGATAATATGACTATCATTAACAACATCGTAGAACCTACCCCGCTGGCTACGGGTACGCAGGTGGAAATTGCCCCCGACGACCCGATGAAGCATCTCTCCATTCGTACAACCGACGGAGCAGACCTGATGCTTTTCGACGGACGCGACAAACAGCAAAACGGTACTTTCGTGGTGCGTACATTGCTTCCCTCCGTCAAGACGGGGAAGATTGCCGAATGGTTTATTCAAGCCGAAATCAATCCCGAGTGGATTCGCACGCCGGTGGTAAGCTATTCGCAAGTGGGCTATCACCCGTCGCAAGAAAAAATGGCTGTGGTGGAACTCGACAAAAACGATAAACCGCTATCGACTATCACGCTTTATAAGGTGAACCCTGACGGCTCGCTGTTCGATGCTTTGTCGGGTACGCCTACACTATGGGGTAGCTATACACGCTATAACTACCTGCAATTCGACTTTTCGCAGGTGAAAGAACCGGGCATCTATAAACTGAAGTACGGCGACTTGCTCACCGGACCTTTCCCCATTGATGCTTCGGTGTATCAGCGTGCTTGGTATCCCACACTCGACGTATTTATGCCTGTGCAAATGGACCACATGTTTGTACGCGAAGCTTACCGTGTATGGCACGGCGCCGCGCATTTGGACGATGCCAAACAAGCACCTGTCAATCGTACAGACCATTGGGACGGATGGCGTCAAGGAGCTACCACGGGTAATAAGTACAAACCCGGACAACATATCCCGGGACTGAATGTAGGCGGATGGTTCGATGCCGGTGACTTCGATATTCAAACTCCTTCGCAACAATCTACCGTGCAGTCGCTCGTAGATGTATGGGAAGAGTTCGCTCCCGCTCGTGATGAAACTACTGTCGACCAAAAGAATCGCTATACCGAAATCCACCTACCCGACGGCAGACCCGACGTGCTGCAACAAATCGAACACGGCATCCTGCAACTCATGGCGCAGGTGAAAGCTATCGGCTATGCCATCCCGGGCATCAACGAGTCGCATCTTTATCAGTATCGTCACTTGGGAGATGCCGTTACCAAAACCGATGGTATCGTAGGTAATGAAGACGACCGCTGGGCATTTACCGACCGTACCCCGTCTCTGAACTACGCCACAGCCACTTCGCTTGCCGGTGCCGCACGGGTGCTTGCCGAATACGACTCCGCTTTGAGTCAAGAGGCATTACGGATAGCCGAGTCTATCTGGGCAGACGAACACAGCCGCTCCGCACAAGAGGAGGGA
Source organism: Mediterranea sp. (in: CFB group bacteria) (assembly GCA_031262385.1). Lineage (GTDB taxonomy): Bacteria > Bacteroidota > Bacteroidia > Bacteroidales > Bacteroidaceae > Bacteroides. The sequence continues at coordinate 19,946 of JAISHU010000058.1, read as the reverse complement.
CAGACTTTCTTTACCCGTTCGCGTAATCCGCTTTTGACGGAGTGCCGCACCGCTTTTGAACTGTGGCGAACCACCGGCAAGGCTGTTTACAAGACACGTATGGACGAGATAGTCCCCCAATTGCAGGAGCAACTCAACTGGAACCTTCCTTTTGCACTTCGTCTGCTTCCTTATATGGACGATGCTTTCAAAGGAAAAGTGAAGGCTGCGGCAGAACAGCATATACAACGGCAATTAGAGTTGGAGAAGACCAATCCCTATGGCATCAGCATCAGTTTGAGCAGTTGGGCAGGCAACGGACAGATATTAAGTACCGGAGTCACCAACTACCAATTGCACAAAATATTCCCCGAACTGGTTGACCCCGAATTGGTATTCCGCGGCTTGAACTATATCTATGGTTGCCACCCCTATCACAATCTGTCGTTTGTGTCGGGCGTAGGTGCTCAACCCAAGAAAGTTGCCTACGGGAATAACCGTGCCGACCATTCGTTTATTCCCGGTGGAATTGTTCCCGGTGTGCGTCTGCTCAACCCCGACTTCCCCGAGAACCGCGACGACTATCAGTTCCACTGGACCGAAAACGAATATGTAATACCGCTGGCACCCAATTACATCTATTTGGTAAATGCGGTAGAGAGACTGCTGCAACAATAGGTTTAAGATGATGATAAGCGGGGGCATTGGAGAAGGATTAAACAACTCTAATGCCCCTTTTTCACTAAAATATTTCAGGAAAGTTTTGGATGTTTCAAAATAAGCACTACCTTTGCAGCGCTTTTGAAACGAAAGTGTACGGGCGTTTAGCTCAGCTGGTTCAGAGCATCTGCCTTACAAGCAGAGGGTCGGGGGTTCGAATCCCTCAACGCCCACAGAAAATTCCAACACTTTCGTTCTCCAAAAGGGCGTTTAGCTCAGCTGGTTCAGAGCATCTGCCTTACAAGCAGAGGGTCGGGGGTTCGAATCCCTCAACGCCCACTTAATAAAAAAAAGACTTACGGATTCCGTAAGTCTTTTTTTTTGTATGATGGTGAAACGATACCGAGCGACGTTTCTGTAGAAGCATTTGTAGCTCTATTTATAAAGTAGTTGACAATGGTCTCATAGTTAAACTTCTCCTCAAGCAAAGAAGAGGTGGTACGCCAAAGGCGTAACGGAGGTGTTGATAAGTGTTTTATAACTTTTCTTTCTTACATTCTTATCTTTACAGCTTATTTTGTTGTCTTTGCAGCGCGTTTCCTTTACCGTCCGAGCAACGTCGTACGACCGTCCGACGTTGGTTGTACGACCGTCCGACGTTGGTCGGACGGTAAAGAATGTGCGGTGAAAAGATAATATATCACTGATACATAGTTATTTATCACTAAATAACAACAAGTAAACAGGTCACTGCCTCCGCTAAGTTTTTTAGCATCTCCGCCTGCGCTTCCACTTTATTTATAGATTACCACGGCACCGCCCTTGGGTTGTATCTCCAGCACAAGTTCGCCTTTCTTGTTAACTACGGCTTGTCGTTGTGCGGCACTTCTGTCTTTTTGGTCGCAGATGACGGTCACCTCTTTGCCCGTAAGCCATGGCAGTTGCAGGGTAAGTTTCTTAACTTCGCTTTCGGCATTGGCGGCACCGATGTACCAGTTGTCGCCGTGACGACGGGCTATCACGACATACTTACCCGGATAGCCGGATACGAAACGTGTTTCGTCCCACACGGTAGGTGCCTCTTTTACAAAGTCGAGCAAGAAGGTGGGAGTCCCGTCGGTGTAGTTTTGGGGCACGATACCCAAGAACTGTATGGGCGATTGATACAATATAAGCGATGCTGCTTGATAAGCGTCGGTCGTGCGGCGAATGGTACCGCGGTCGGGGTCTTTGGAGAAACGTTTATTGAAGAATACGCCGCCAAAATCCAAGCTCGACACCGCATTGCGGATAAACGGCAGCAGTGTGGCTGTGCGTGCTTCGTTGTCGGCAAAGGCTTGACCAAACACCAAATTTTCCGATACCAATGCAGCTTCGGCAGTGACGAAGTTGGGATACATGCGTTCCCAGCCGCGCGGCAAGGTAGTACCGTGGAAGTCTACCATTAAGCCATAGTCGTTGGCATCGGTAAGTATATCTTCGTAATAGCGCATGGTGGTTTGTTTGTCGCCGCCGAAAAAGTCCACCTTAATGCCCTTAACGCCCAATTGTTTCATCCACGCCATCTCTTTGTGGCGTGCCGGTGTGCTGCTCATGCGGTTGCGCGGTCCTTGCGGGGCATCGTTCCACATGCCGTTGGAGTTGTACCACAAGAATACTCCTACACCTTTTGTGGTGGCGTAGCGTATCAGTTGTTCCATTTTGGGGTAGCCTATTTGTGCATCCCACAGTGCATCAATGAGGATGTACTCCACGCCGGCACGTGCCGCAAGGTCTATAAATGTAATCTGGTCGTCGTAGTTGCAACTGCCGTCGCCCCACAATATCCAACTCCAAGTGCCTTTGCCCGGTTTGTAGTCGGTAGAGGCTTCGTACACAGGCTCAACGGAATTGTAGCCCGATGTGGTTTCTACAATGGGTTTGAGGTCGGCTCCCACGGTAATGGTTTTCCACGAAGTTTGCATGGGTAGCGAAGCCGTCACGGTGGTAGCACCGACGCCGGCATTCTCTTCGGGTTCGGGGAAAGAAATGGTATAAAGACCTTCGCGATTGCTTTCGCTGAGTTTGGTACCCGCATAGTTGCTGCTTACGCCTGTTTCGGAGAGCAGTGCCCAGCCATCGTTGCCGATGCGGAACAGTGCAGGAAAGGTGTAGCCCAGCCCGTAGAGCGAACGCATACCCACAGGTTCATCTTCTACGTAAGTCTCTTCGTAACTGGGTTTACTGCGTGCAAAGCCTTCTCCCCACGGTGCTTGCGGGGTGATAAAGGTAGTAGTCTGTCCGGGGAAGTTGAAGCCCGTAGCCTCTTTTTCAATGGTGACCCATTTGGAACGCGGCGACGCCAGTCGATAGGCGAGTGCAATTTCGTTGTTCGCCACTTGCACGATAAACTGAATGGTGTCGTTCTGACGGTTGGTATAGGTGTGTACGTTTTGTGTAGCCCGATAGTGAATGGTGCTTGCCTTGGCGCGCGGCAGAGTATATGTCTTGTCAATCTCGTCGGTGGCGGTACCTTTATAGATAAGACCGCGTGTAAAGTCGCCTATATTGGTTTCGAGTCCCAGCGGCGAAGCTTCGAGAATGGTTTTGTCGCGATACGTCACGGAGTAAAACAATCCGCCGAAACGGGTGTTCAGGGTAAATTTCAGTGCACCGTCGGGGCTACTTTGTTCGATAGGGTCGTGTTGCGGTGGTCGTTGGGGACCTTGTGCAACTACTGCCGACACTACGGTCGGCAAAAGGAGAAGGAGAAAAAAACGTTTCATGGTTTGAATGAGTTTTATGGATTCGTTAATATATATAATGCCGATACGTGTGGATAAATTTCCTGTGCAAAGGTATAACAATAATTGACAAATCCCCGCAATTCCGGAGAATTACGGGGATTTTTCGATTCGTAAAAACACTATCATGAAAACGCCTTAGCGTATTTTCTTGTAGCCGTAAACGGCATTGCCGCCCAACTCATCTTCAATGCGAAGCAGTTGGTTGTATTTAGCCATACGGTCGCTGCGGCTGAGTGAGCCGGTCTTGATTTGTCCGCTGTTGGTGGCTACGGCGATGTCGGCAATCGTAGCATCTTCGGTTTCGCCCGAACGGTGCGAAGTGACGGTAGTGTAGCCGTGACGGTGTGCCATTTCGATGGCGTTGAGTGTCTCGGTAAGCGAACCGATTTGGTTTACTTTGATAAGAATGGAGTTGGCGCAACCTTCGTGAATACCTTTCGAGAGGAAGTCTACGTTGGTAACGAAGAGGTCGTCGCCTACCAGTTGGCAACGGCTACCGATGCGTTTGGTAAGTTCGCGCCAGCCCAGCCAGTCGTTTTCGCTCATACCATCCTCGATAGAGTCGATAGGATAAGCGTCTATCAGTTCTTCCAAGAATTTGATTTGTTCGTCGGCGGTGCGCTTTTTGCCTTTACTGCCTTCGAACTTGGTGTAATCGTAGACACCGTCGTGATAGAACTCCGACGAAGCGCAGTCCATGGCAATGGTGACATCTTTGCGCGGTTCGTAACCGGCAGCTTTAATGGCGGCAATGATGCTGTCGAGAGCATCTTCGGTACCTGCTAAGTTGGGTGCGAAGCCACCTTCGTCGCCTACCGCCGTACTCAAGCCACGGTCTTTCAATACTTTCTTTAATGCGTGGAATACTTCGGCACCCATGCGCAACCCTTCGTGGAACGAGGTAGCGCCTACCGGGCGGATCATAAACTCTTGGAAAGCAATGGGAGCGTCGCTGTGCGAACCACCATTGATAATATTCATCATCGGAACAGGCATCACGTAAGTGTTGGTGCCTCCGATGTAGCGATACAAGGGCAGGTCTAAGTAAGCAGCAGCCGCTTTGGCTACAGCCAGCGAGACACCCAAAATGGCGTTGGCGCCCAAATTCGATTTAGTCTTGGTACCGTCGAGTTCCAACATCTTGTGGTCGACGCTTTGTTGTTCGAGAGCCGACATGCCGATGAGTGCCGGTGCAATAATTTTGTTGATGTTTTCTACGGCTTTCAGTACGCCTTTGCCGCCGTAACGTTTCTTGTTGCCGTCGCGAAGCTCCAACGCTTCGTGCTCACCGGTAGATGCACCCGACGGAACGGATGCACGCCCCATGAAACCTGATTCCAATACAACATCTACTTCTACGGTAGGATTACCCCGTGAGTCGAGTATTTCCCGACCTACAATCTTTGCGATTTTCATACTTTCTTATTTTAATTAATGATTTATAAATCAATCTTACGTAACAAAGAAACAAGGCTTTTTGTTCTGTTATTCTTTGTTAAGCAGGAAAGTAGATCTTATATAGATCCTGTTTTAGGTATGTTCTCAGATAAACAAATTCAACGAAGCTTTGTCGGCACGTTCCATATAGGTGGCTACTCCGCCGATGCTTACCTCGTCCATTAACTCTTCTTTGGTGATGCCCATCACATCCATAGACATTTGGCAGGCAATAAATTCCACACCCTGTTCGAGTGCTTGTGCACGCAGACTTTCCAGCGAATCCACTCCTTTCTGTTTCATTAGGTAGCGCATCATTCTTCTGCCCATGCCCAGCATGTTCATCTTCGAGAGTTTTAGTTTCAGAGAACTCGATGGCAGCATCATGCCGAACATCCGTCCGAAGATATCTTTCTGCACGTGTGGCTTCCGGACTTTCTTCAGTACGTTCAGTCCCCAGAAGGTAAAGAAAATAGTGACCTTCTGTCCGGTGGCTGCCGCGCCGTTGGCGAGTACAAAGGTTGCCAGTGCTTTATCCAAGTCGTCGCTGAACATGATAAACGTACGTCCTTTGCCGCCCGGTGCACAGTCGCTTGGCAGGGCACATGCGGGTAGCGGTTCTCCTTTTTCTATGACGACAGTGTAGCGTCCTTTATCCGAACGATTCTCCAGCAGTTTGTTACCGGTGGAGTTGCACCATGCGGCGGCATCGCGTGCAAAGCCGGCGTCGGTGGCGGTGACTTCTACCGCTTCGCCCGGTTGCAGGGTATCAATGGCTTTCTTTACTTGGATGATAGGACCGGGACATTGCAATCCGCAGGCGTTTATCTTCAAGGTTTCCGTAGGGAAGGAGGCAGCGGTATGCTTCGCTTTTGTCGGTGGTACTTCGGCGGATGCGGGTACGGGCAACGGAGCGGTAGCCGCCGCAAAGTGTTTATAGCCTCCCTGCAAGTTGCGTACGTTGGTATAACCTTGTCCCATGAGGATGCGTTGTGCCACATAGCCGCGCAGTCCCACGGCACAAAATATCACCACGGGGCGGTTGCGTGGAATCTCGTTGATGCGTGCACGCAGGTCGTCCACCGGGATGTTAACGGCACCGTCAATGGTTCCGAAGGCGAACTCTTGCGGCGTGCGGGTATCTATCAGCATCACCGTTGCTTGCTCTTGGAGCAGTTCGCGCCAGTTGATTACCGGCATGGCTCCGCTCACTACGTTGGATGCCGTATAGCCGGCTATGGCAATGGGGTCTTTGGCGGACGAGAAGGGAGGCGCATAGGCATGTTCGGTGGCGGCAAGGTCGTACACCGTACCTTTATGCTTGATAACGGCGGCAATCTGGTCGATACGCTTATCCACCCCTTCGTAGCCTACGCACTGTGCGCCGTACAGTTGTCCCGTAGTGGGATGAAAAGTCAGTTTCAGTGTCAGTGGAAGTGCATCGGGATAGTAACCGGCATGCGATGCGCCCGAGGTCACCGAACTGCGGTACTCCATGCCTAATTGTTTCAGGTGTTTGGCAGCCAAGCCGGTAGAAGCCACTGTCATATCAAACACTTTGGCGATGGATGTGCCGATAGCTCCTTCGTAGGTTGTTTGGTTGCCCAGTGCCATGTTGTCCGCTACCAAGCGTCCTTGCCGGTTGGCAGGGTTCGCCAGATAGTTCAGCCACGGTTTGCCGGTGAGTGGGTGCGGAAACTCTATGGCATCGCCCACCGCATAAATATCTTGGGCAGAAGTCATCAGGAAGTTATCGACCCAAATGCCGCCTGTTTCGCCAATCTTCAGTCCCGCCTCTTTTGCTAAGGCGGTTGCCGGGCGCACGCCAATGGAGAGCAACACCATGTCGGCAGCAATGCTCTTTCCGCTTTTAAGACGGACGGTGATATCCCCCCGGTCGGTATGTTCGAAGTGTGTCACGCTCTCTTCCAGATAGAGAGCCACTCCTTTTTCCACCAGATGTTGGTGTACGGGTGCCGCCATGGAGAAGTCTATCGGCGCCATCACCTGATTGCCCATTTCCACCACTGCCACTGCTATGCCGGCGTGATGAAGGTTCTCCGCCATTTCCAGTCCGATAAAGCCCGCTCCCACCACCACGGCACGTTTCACGCGTCCGGTTTTGAGGTAGTTCTTGATGCGGTCGGTATCTTCTACATTGCGCAACGTAAAGATGCCTTCGCCGTCGATACCTTCCAACGGCGGTCGCACCGGAACGGCTCCCGGCGAGAGCAATAGCTTGTCGTACGATTCCCGGTATTCGCGTCCGTCGGTAGTGCGCACGGTGACCGTTTTCTGTACGGGGTCGATAGCGACGGCTTCGTGCTCCACCCGCACATCGACATTAAAACGGGTTCCAAACGATTGGGGTGTTTGCAGCAGCAAGTCGCCACGTCGTTCGATAACTCCACCTATATAATAAGGTAATCCGCAATTGGCGTACGAGATATATTTGCCTTTTTCCAGCAATACGATTTCGGATGTCTCGTCCACTCTGCGCAAACGAGCGGCGGCAGTGGCACCTCCCGCCACTCCACCAATGATTAAATGCTTCATAATGGTTGTATTAAAACAGTATAGTTTTTATTTGTGGCAAAGATAATGAGTTAAGGCGAATAAAAACTTCTTTGAGGTATGGATGGGGGTAAAATAGTCTTATATTTGTGCACATATTCCTGTTAACACAACTATTTATGAGAAGAATTACACTGCTTATCAGTCTTTTAATCTGCTTTCTGCACGCAGAGGGAAAAGACTCTGTCAATACCGATAGTTTAACAGTCGACTTAAACTATCTGTATGCTTCTATTTTAGAGATTCATCCGGACCCCTTCATGAATATCTCTTCGGAGGGGTTGAGCACTTACAAAAATCGCTTGGCTATGGAGCTGGGCGAGTGTCGCAATGTCGATGATTTCTTTTTCAAAGTAGCCCGCTTTACTGCTCTTTTAAAAGACGGTCACACCACGGTGATAAAGCCGACCTTTGCAGCATCGAAAGCATTGCGTACGGGTAATGTGATTTTTCCTGTCGACATCCTTATCAAAGACGACAAGTGTTATGCTGCGTACGACCATTATGCCAATGACTCGATTAACCGTGAGATTCTCAGCATCAATGCCGTTCCCATGAGGGAAATGATGGAGAAGGTGTTCTCTACTTACTCGTACGATATTTATATGGATCCCAATTACACAAACATAGAGGACAACTTTTACGCGTTTCTGAACGTGTTGTGCGGAACGGATTCTGTTTATACGCTCCAACTGGAGGGGGTGCCTTCTCTTTATCACACCAAAGGTATCAATATGGAACAATTGGTCGAAGCAAGAGGTCGTGCTTTCTATGCCAAGGAAAAGCCATTCGGTTGGAAAACCTATGGCAACAAGGTGGTGGCACGCATAGCGAACTTTATCCCTTCGGACGAACTGTATCAATTCATTGATTCGCTGTCTCATACGGTATGCAACACGTCGATAGACACGCTGGTTATCGACATCAGAGACAACAAAGGCGGCAGTTCCGTCGGTGTGGAACGACTGCTGTCGCATTTAGCTCAGTCAGAGTATAAAATTTACGATTCCATTTGGGTGAAATCGACCCCTTTCACACGCGAGTTGTACAAAAAGAAAGGTAGTTCGCTCTACGATTCGTTGTTGTCGCTGTCGGATAACGAAGTTTATCTGACGCTTCCGACTTATCAGGCTCCGTCACCTGTTGATAATTTCCGGGGCGAGGTGATTGTGCTGGTCAATAAAGCAAGCTATTAGGCTGCTTCCACATTTGCACATCTAATTACAAACATTCAACGGGGGACGGTAATAGGAGTTACCGGCACACCCGACATCTGTTTTGGGGACTATACAATGATAACGTTGCCGTATAGCAAACTAAGAGTAGCTGTCTCCGTGAGGAAGTTTAAAGAGTGGGGAGGCGGCGTATAGTAAACGACCTCTTTACCTCTCCCTTCCCGCTTCGCGCAACGTCTTGCTCATCACGTAAGGGATGCAAAGCAACATAATCGCTGCGCCGCTGCCTATCATCAAATAATCTATGGATATGACATCGGCAAGGGGACCGAAGATGAGCATGCCTACGGGCATCATTAGCGACCACACCATTCCGAAGATGCCGAATACACGCCCCATATATTCGGTGTCGATGCGGGTCTGGCTCAGTGTCATCATGGGGGTACTGAACAGGGGCGAAATCAATCCCATAAGTCCCACCACCACGGCGTACACGGTGAAGGTGTTTATCAGTCCCAATGCCATGCCGGCTATGCCTGTCAGAAAGCAACTCAACGACATGGAGTGCATCTTATTGCGAAAGCCGCCCCAAAAGCCAACTGCCAAGCCGCCTATTACCATGCCTGCCGACCACACAATCTCGATAGTGGAGAGTCGCCATACTTCGTTGCCAAAGTTGCGCACCACTTGCAGCGGCATGAGGTAAGCGATAGGCGCCATGGCAAAGAAGAAAACGGTAGCTATCAGTATCAGTTGCAAGATAAACGGGTGACTGCGAATGTAGCGCAGACCGTCGCGGAAGTCTTGCCGGTGGTTGCGCTTTACATCGGTAACCACTTGGGCGGTCGATGCGGGGACCTTTACCAACCACCACAAGATGCCTATGCCGATGATAGCCGTAATGACGTCGATGAAGAACATGGCGGAAAGCGGCATGAACATCATCAGCGCACCTGCCGCCATGGGCGATACGATAGAAACGCCGGATTGTATGCCGGTGTTGATACCGTTGATTTTATTGAGGTGCTTGGCAGGAGTGATTTGCGGAATGAAGGCACTAATGGCGGGCGAATGAACCCCTTGCCCGAAGGCACGCAGCGTGGCACAGGCTATCAGTAGTGTGGTGCGGCTTAGAGCTTGCTCCGTGTGCTGCGATTCCAACATCAGCACAATGGCTGTGAGCAACGTAATAAGTGCAATGCCTCCGTCGGAAAGACAGATAACTGCCTTGCGGTTGTAGCGGTCGGCCCATACGCCTCCGATAGGCGACATAAACGAAATGGGCAACACACCCAGTACCACGTACAAAGTCATGGCAATGCCACTCTGTGTTTGCAGGGTGACGTCCCACATAATGGCGTATTGTGTCAGCATCGAGCCAAACATCGATAGTGCCTGTCCCGAGAGGAAGAGTGCTGTATTACGTTTCCAGTTTGTCATGTTTATACGGAGTTACACGATAAATAGATAGAAAGTTTCGTTGGTAACCGGTTGCCGGGTACGATTATCCCTTTGTATCTCGCAAAGAAAAGCCGATAGATTGGTGTGTACAACTTATCGGCTTTTTTTGTGAGCGTACGGTATAGAAGATGTATTGTTTATTTCATCTTTCCTACCGTTTGTGTGAGGATAGGCTTTTGGTTTTCGCCCAGCTTCAGTGCAGCGGTCAATTCATTGGCGTCGAACATGCCGCGTACTACGGTGGCAAGGTTGGTCGAAGCGCAATAGAGATAGATGTTTTGGGAGATGAAGCCTGCATCCAGTTGTGCCCAACCTTTCAGTGACGTGTCTTCGACGAAGATGACATTCAGCGGTGCCGTAGCTACAAAGTCCTGCTGACCGGCAGCTTTGCGGAAGTCGCCTTGGTTTACCAACATCAGTTTGTTGTTCTTGGCATCGTACAGGTAAGCGCCCGATTCAAGGATTACATACAAACTAAGTTCCTGACGATTCATTGCCGAAGGAGCCGTACGCTTGTCGGCACGGTTGAAACCCCATGCAGCCCATAGCAAGTTGGAGAGTGTTTGGTTGTCTAATGCTTCGGCACTAAACTCGCGGGTCGTGGCGCGTTTGCTCAACGCATCCATTAGCGGCATACCGCCTGTCTTTTGCGGTTGCGGCAGGTTGATGTCTTGTGCAGGTGCATTGCACATTGTAAGGATTAGTCCCATCAATAATAAATACTTTCTCATACGTTTATTGATTAATAGTTAGAGAGATAATTAAACTTTCGGCGTAAAAATAACTATTTATTCGGTACGAAATATATTTATAACAATAATTAGGCAAAAAGCTACTCGTGTAGCGCATGGTCGCGCGGAAATTCTTCGCCTTCCCATGCTTTTTTGGATGTCCACGGCAGAGCCGGCTCCGTCCAGAAAGGATGGTCGGCAGGAAGTCCCAACGGCAAGAAAGCCAGCGATGCCAAGTAGAGACTGCCGTTGTTGGTATAGCTGTCGGAGGTACGAGGTTGTTTGCCGTTGAAGCCCAATGTCAGGAAGCCTTGTTCGTTGAAGTTGCGGTTGTCGGCAAACATGCGCTTGATGACAGCTGTTAGGGCGGCGCGCACCTGTCCGGCGGGCAACTCTTGAGGTAGTCGGTTGTGCAAGGCAAGCAATGCCAAAGGTTGTAACACGCCGGTGCGGTAGGTAATGGAGCGACCGAATACGGGGAAGGTACCTTCGGGCGATATGAGGCGTTCCAGTATCACACCGTAGCGTTGCATCCGTTTCACGGCTTGGGAGTAGTCGGTTTGTCCGGCATTATAAATGCGTTTCTTGCCGCCGTCGCTCATCACATCCAAGCACTCCACGTACAGAGGTTGGATAACGAAGCTGTTGTAGTAATCGAAAGCAAACGTTTCGCCGTCGCTGTACCAGCCGTCGCCTACATACCATTCGCTGATTTTGCGCAGGGCGGAGGTGATGCGGTAGAGGTCGGCGGGTGCACCGGCTTTGTAGAGAAAACATTCGATGGTTGACGAGAAGAGCAGCCAGTTGGAGTAGGGGGGATTGACACGTCTCAATCCGGTAAACTCGGTGATGTAACGTTGTTTGGTGAGGCTGTCGAGCGGTACCCACAGAGCATCGTAGCCGCGTAGAAAGCTGTCGGCAATGAAGGCGGCATCTACCAGCGGCTGTCCCTCTTTGCGCCACAGCAGATACTCACTGCTTTGAGGGTCTACGGCAAGTGCGTAGCTTTTCAGTGCCCACTCGCGCAGTTGCTTGCGCTGCAAACCTTCGGGGGTATTGTCGTCGGGTAGCGACAACCACGGAGCCAGTCCCATCATTAGCCGGCCGAAGCACTCCATGTACGTTACCCGTTTGTCGCGTCCGTCCCATGTGGGGCTGACTTCCACCAGCATATTCTCTTGCAGCTTTCCTTCGCTCATGTTTTTGAGTACCGGAGCTGCCATGCGATACAACACATCAACCCACATTTCGCGGTCGCTTTTGGCTTTTTCAATCTGTTTTGCCGAAACGGGCAGTACGCTTGTCGGCAGAGCTAAAATGAGTAGTAGTAAGTAAATTTTTATTTTCATGTTAACACGGTGTGAATAGTTATCGAATGTCGGCACCCCACATCAGTTTGTCGCGCAGCGTGTCGAAGAAGGTGTGGTTGAAGCGCTTCACTACCTTTATAGTATAGTCGGCACGTGCGATGTGCAGTCGGATGCCTTCGTCGCACGACACGCTGCCTCCGTCCACTGCCACAAGGAAATTGTGACTGCGGCTCTCCACTTCGAGTGTGATGTTCCAGTCGTCGCAAATCACAATGGGGCGTACGTTGAGGCTGTGTGGTGCTACGGGCGTAATGCTAATGGTTTGGCTGTGGGGTACTACGATAGGTCCGCCTACCGACAGCGAATAGGCGGTAGAGCCTGTAGGTGTGGCTATGATGAGACCGTCTGCCTGATAGGTGGTGAGGTATTTGCCGTTGATAAACGTGCGGATGCTAATCATGGACGAGCTGTCGCGTTTCAGTACGGCTATTTCGTTGAGGGCATAAGGGGCACGCATCAATTCTTCGTTGTCGCATTGCAACTGTAGTACGCTGCGTGCTTCTACGCTGTAGTGGTTGTTGTAGATTTCGTCGATTGTCTCTTCCAGTTCGTCGGGCGATATGTCTGCCAAGAAACCCAGTCGCCCTGTGTTGACGCCCAGTATGGGAATCTCTTTGCGACCTACGCGCGCAGCCGATTTCAAGAACGTGCCGTCGCCTCCGATACTAATAACCATGTCGGCATCGAAATCGTTGCCGTCGAACTGCTCTACTTTGGGGAGCGACAGATGTAATCCGTCGGTAAGAAACCGATAGAACTCGCTACATATACAGAGGTGTGCACCGCGCCGTTCCAACAGGCGGAATAAGATTTCGGCATACGCCGACTTGTGGGCTTGAAAGATGTTTCCGATAATTGCAAACTTCATGGGGCTTGTTAGTTTTAAGAAGTATCTTCGCAAAAGTAGATACTATTATTGATACAGACAAAAAAACCGCAGAAACTTCACAGCCTCCGCGGTCTAAAATCTTTATATACATGAAAAAAACTTACTCCTGCTCTTCAGCAGGAATAAATACGGTTATTTTCTTTCTTGTCTTTCGGGCTTGGGCAGCAATGCCTTGCGCGAAAGTTTGAACTTACCGGTTTTGGGGTCGATTTCGAGAAGTTTAACCTCGATTTCGTCGCCTTCGTGGATGCCGGCTTCTTCTACGGTCTCCAGACGTTTCCAGTCGATTTCGGAGATGTGCAGCAAGCCGTCTTTGCCGGGGAGGAATTCTACGAATGCACCGTAAGGCATGATTGAGCGTACTTTGCCTTTGTAGACTTCGCCCACTTCGGGTACGGCAACGATGCCCTTAATCAGACGAACGGCATCGTCGATGCTCTTCTTGTTGGTGCCGGCAATTTCGATGCGTCCCACATTGTCTACCTCTTCGATAGTAATGGTAGCGCCGGTTTCTTCCTGCATGCCTTGTATAATCTTTCCGCCCGGGCCAATCACCGCACCGATAAATTCTTTCGGTATGGTCATGGTTTCGATGCGCGGAGCGTGCGGCTTGAGGTCTTCGCGAGGTTCTTGGATAGTTTCCAGAATCTTACCGAGGATGTGCATGCGTCCCTCTTTGGCTTGCAGCAGTGCTTTTTCCAAGATGTCGAACGACAGTCCGTCAACCTTGATGTCCATTTGGGTGGCTGTGATACCGTCTTTGGTACCGGTTACCTTAAAGTCCATGTCGCCAAGGTGGTCTTCGTCGCCGAGGATGTCCGAGAGTACGGCATATTTGTCTTCGCCTGCATTCTTAATCAATCCCATGGCAATGCCCGACACCGGTTTGTTAATCTGTACGCCGGCATCCATTAACGCCAGTGTTCCGGCGCATACGGTAGCCATAGACGACGAGCCGTTGGATTCCAGAATATCCGAAACGATGCGGATAACGTATGGGTAGTTGGCGGGGATTTGTCCTTTCAGTGCACGCCATGCCAAGTGACCGTGACCTACTTCGCGACGACCTACACCGCGTTGTGCTTTGGCTTCGCCCGTAGAGAAGGGGGGGAAGTTGTAGTGCAGCAAGAAGCGTTCTTTGCCGTGTTCCAGTACGTCGTCGATAATCTTTTCGTCGAGCTTGGTACCCAGCGTAACGGTCGATAGCGACTGTGTCTCGCCGCGGGTAAAGACAGCCGAGCCGTGAGGACCGGGCAGGTAGCTCACTTCGCTCCAGATGGGGCGTATCTCGTTGGTTTTACGACCGTCGAGGCGTTTGCCTTCGTCCAAGATGCAGCGGCGCATTGCCTCTTTTTCCACGTCGTGGTAGTAGCGGTCGATGAGCGCAGCTTTTTCTGCCAGTTCCTCTTCGGTGTATTTTGTTTTAAATTCTTCGCAGATAGCTTCGAAGGCGTCGCCGCGTTCGTGCTTGTTGGTGTTGCCCGATGCAGCTACTGCATAAGCCTTGTCGTAGCACGCATCGTGTACGGCTTTGCGCAGTTCTTCGTCGTTCACTTCGTGGTTGTATTCGCGTTTTACGGTCGAGCCAACCTCTTCGGCAAGTTCCATCTGGGCTTTGCACTGCACTTTGATAGCTTCGTGAGCTGCTTTCATGGCGTTGAGCAGGTCTTGTTCGGAGACTTCGCTCATTTCGCCTTCTACCATCATGATGTTTTCGTAGGTAGCGCCGACCATGATGTCCATATCGGCTTTCTCCAATTGTTCGAAAGTGGGGTTGATGATAAATTGTCCGTCAATGCGGGCTACGCGTACTTCCGAGATAGGACCGTTGAACGGGATGTCCGAAACCGCCAATGCGGCCGAAGCTGCGAGTCCTGCCAGTGCGTCGGGGATGTCTATACCGTCTGCCGAATACATGATGATGTTTACATACACTTCGGCGTGATAGTTGTCGGGGAAGAGCGGACGGAGTGCGCGGTCTACCAGTCGGCAGGTTAGGATTTCATAATCCGAAGCACGTCCTTCGCGGCGTGTAAAACCGCCGGGGAATCGTCCGAAGGCGGAGAATTTTTCTTTGTACTCTACCTGTAAAGGCATGAAATCTGTTCCGGGAACTGCATCCTTTGCGGCACAAACAGTAGCCAACAACATGGTGTTTCCCATGCGCAGCATCACAGCACCATCTGCCTGTTTTGCCAGCTTTCCCGTTTCGAGTGTGATGGTTCTTCCATCGGGTAACTCGATTGTCTTAACAATTGGGTTCATCATTAAAATTGCTTTTTATCTATATGTCTCTATAAAATTGGCGCAAAGGTACATAATAAATTTTCGTAATACGGTGGGAATGAGCCAAAAACTTTTTGTTATTTGCGGTTTTACTATATATTTAACATTCTGTCTGCTTCGCTGTCTCTTATAAAGTGCACTCTTCCGTTAGTAAATGAGCATATTGGCATATTGGCGTATTATTTCCTATTTAAGTATCACAATGTCGTAATATCGCGCTTTTGGCTAACTTGTACTTTGAAGAAAACGTGCCTTTAAACCGCACTTGATGCACTCTTTCCGGCTACTTAACGAACCAACTCGGCGAAAACAATGAATCAACTCGGCGGAAACAACGAATTAACTCCGCGAAAACAACGAACTGTCGACGCGAAAACAACGAATTAGCTGCGACCTTATGAAATTATCTCGGCAAGTTAGTCTGTATATCCCGGCAAATTGTTGTGTTATCCCGGCAAGTTATCACGATAACTCGGCAAGATAATTTCATAAAGTTCTTTCTGGGGAAGTTTTTTCGCGCTGAAGGCGCTTTTAGTATTTTGACATAATTTCATCGTATCTTTCTGTGAGTATGCGTATTAAGGTGCTATTTTTACATAGTTTAACGCGCTATACTCGCGCGAAAGTCACCGAGCCGTCCCTTAGTCCGAAATAAGCCCGTTTTTCGAGGGTTCGTTTGACGTTTTGACACTTTGATAATAGATGTGTCGCCACAGAGATGCATGATAAAAAAAGGGTTTACATCTTACCAAGTAAGAATACCCGTACAACGACTCTGTTTGTGAATTTTTATTCATTAAAAATTTGTCTTATCCACCAAAATAGACGAAAGTACATCTGTTCTAAGCATTTTAAGGTTTATTATGGTTGAAACGAATACATTTATCACAAAGTATTTCTAATTTCGTGCAATTTTATAGAAAAATAATCAAATCACTAATAATTTGTTATAATGGAGAACATCGAAACCGCACTTATGCTCATGGTAGTCGGTATGACTACCGTATTTCTTATCCTTGTGATCGTTATTTATTTAGGTAAACTGCTTATTTCGCTTGTCAACAAGTACGCCCCCGAAGAGGTGATGCCCGCTAAACAAGGGGTGTTGCGCAGTCCGGCTCCCATACCCGGAAATATCATGGCGGCTATCACGGCAGCCGTGAATGTGGTGACGCACAACAAAGGACGGGTGTCCAAAGTAGAGAAAGTATAAACCAACGATTCTAAATGCATCTATATAAATAAAGGTATAATGAAAAGAGAGATAAAATTCAGCTTATTGTTTCGCGACATGTGGCAGTCGGCAGGAAAGTATGTGCCACGAGTAGACCAATTAGTTAAAGTGGCTCCGGCTATCATCGAGATGGGCTGCTTTGCCCGAGTAGAAACCAATGGAGGGGGGTTCGAACAAGTGAACCTGCTGTTTGGAGAAAATCCCAACCGTGCCGTGCGCGACTGGACAAAACCGTTTCACGAGGCGGGCATACAAACCCATATGCTCGACCGCGCACTGAACGGATTGCGTATGAGTCCCGTACCTGCCGACGTGCGTAAACTCTTCTACAAAGTGAAGAAAGCACAAGGCACTGATATCGCCCGCACCTTTTGCGGACTGAACGACGTGCGCAACATCGCCCCTTCTATCGCCTACGCCAAGGAAGCCGGTATGATTTCGCAATGCTCGCTCTGCATCACCCACTCGCCTATCCACACCGTAGAGTACTACACCAACATGGCTATCGAACTTATCACGCTCGGTGCCGACGAAATTTGCATCAAGGATATGGCAGGCATCGGTCGCCCGGTATCGCTGGGCAAATTGGTAGCCAACATCAAGAAGGCTTATCCCGATATTCCCGTGCAATACCACAGTCACGCCGGACCGGGATTCAATATGGCAAGTATTCTCGAAGTGTGCGAGGCGGGATGCGACTATATCGACGTCGGTATGGAACCTCTTTCGTGGGGAACGGGGCATGCCGATCTGCTCAGCGTACAAGCCATGCTTAAAGATGCGGGATATCAAGTGCCCGAAATCAATATGGAGGCTTATATGAAGGTGCGCGGACTTATCCAAGAGTTTATGGACGACTTCCTCGGTCTCTACATCAGTCCGCAGAACCGGTTGATGAACTCTCTGCTTATCGGACCGGGATTGCCCGGAGGTATGATGGGAAGCCTTATGGCTGACTTGGAGACAAACCTCGAATCTATCAATAAGTATAAGGCAAAACGCAACCTTCCCTTCATGACGCAAGACCAATTGCTCATCAAACTCTTCAACGAAGTGTCGTACGTATGGCCGCGAGTAGGTTATCCTCCGCTGGTAACGCCCTTCAGCCAGTATGTGAAGAATCTTGCCATGATGAACGTGATGGCAATAGAAAAAGGCAAAGAGCGCTGGGGTATGATTGCCGACGACATCTGGGATATGATATTGGGTAAAGCGGGACGACTTCCCGGCACACTCGCGCCCGAGATTGTTGAGAAGGCAGAACGCGAGGAACGCAAATTCTTTACGGGTAATCCGCAAGATAACTATCCCGATGCTCTCGATAAGTACCGCAAACTGATGAAAGAAAACAAGTGGGAAACGGGACAAGACGACGAGGAACTCTTTGAATACGCTATGCATCCCGCACAGTACGAGGCTTATAAAAGCGGTAAAGCCAAAGAAGACTTCCTTGCCGACGTTGCCAAGCGTCGTGCCGAGAAAGAGAAATCTCCGCTCGATGATGCCAAACCCAAGACGCTTACCGTACAGGTGGACGGACAAGCTTACCGCGTGACCGTAGCCTACGGCGACGTGGAACTGCCTGCCGATGCCGCAGCAGGAGGCAGACAAGCTGCCGGTGGCGAAGGACGCGACGTGTTGTCGCCCCTCGAAGGAAAATTCTTCTTGGTGAAAGATACGCAGGAGGTGGCTCTTAAACCCGGCGACTCCGTGAAGAAAGGCGACATACTGGGGTATGTAGAGGCAATGAAAACCTATAACGGCATTCGGGCTGAGTTCGACGGCATCGTGACGGATATCTGCGTGGCTCCCGGTGATTCGGTCTCGGAAGATGACATATTAATGAAGATTGCATGATGGAGAAGATATTTGATAAACTGTTTGAAATGACGGCATTCAGCAATATTATTGCCGATCCGAAATTCCTTGTCATGTACGCCATTGCGTTCATCCTTCTCTATCTGGGTATCAAGAAACAATACGAACCTTTGCTGTTGGTGCCTATTGCTTTCGGTGTGCTGCTTGCCAACTTTCCCGGAGGCAGCATGGGGGTAATTCAAGCCGACGAAGCTGGCAATGTGTTGGTGAACGGTGTGATGAAGAACATATGGGAGATGCCGTTGCACGACATTGCGCACGAGTTGGGATTGATGAACTTCATCTACTATCTGCTCATTAAGACCGGCTTCCTGCCACCTATTATCTTTATGGGTGTAGGTGCGCTCACCGACTTTGGTCCGATGTTGCGCAATCTTCGTCTTTCTATCTTCGGAGCGGCGGCACAGTTGGGTATCTTCACCGTACTGCTGGTTGCCGTATTGATGAACTTTACACTTCCGGAAGCTGCCGCGCTTGGTATTATAGGTGGAGCCGACGGCCCTACGGCTATCTTTACCACCATAAAGTTGGCACCGCATCTGCTGGGACCCATTGCTATTGCAGCTTACTCCTATATGGCACTGGTTCCTGTTATCATCCCGTTGGTGGTAAGGTTGCTGTGTAGCAAGAAAGAGTTGTGCATCAATATGCGGGAGCAAGAGAAGAAGTTCCCGTCGAAAGTGGAAATTAAGAACCTTCGCGTGCTGAAGATAATCTTCCCCATTGCCGTTACCACCGTGGTCGCACTCTTTGTGCCCACCGCCGTGCCGTTGATCGGTATGTTGATGTTTGGTAACTTGGTGAAAGAGATAGGAACCAACACCTCGCGTCTGTTTGATGCCGCTTCCAATAGCATCATGAATGCTGCCACTATCTTCCTTGGATTGTCGGTGGGTGCCACCATGACTTCCGATGCCTTCCTTAATTGGACGACCATTGGCATTGTTGTAGGCGGTTTCCTTGCTTTTGCCCTCTCCATAGCGGGTGGCATCTTGCTGGTGAAGCTGTTCAACCTCTTCTCCAAGCAGAAAATCAATCCGCTTATTGGCGCCACCGGGCTGAGTGCCGTGCCTATGGCAAGTCGCGTAGCCAATGAAATTGCGCTGAAGTACGATCCCAAAAACCATGTGCTGCAATACTGCATGTCGAGCAATATCTCCGGCGTGATAGGTTCGGCTGTGGCTGCCGGGGTACTTATCTCGTTCTTGTCGTAAGGCAGCGAGATTACTACTATACGAAAAAAGCCTCCCACATGGGAGGCTTTTTTGCTCTTCCTCTTGGACTTGAACCAAGGACCCTCTGATTAACAGTCAGATGCTCTAACCGACTGAGCTAAGGAAGAAAGTTGCATTTCACGTCTTCGGGGGTGCTCTTCCTCTTGGACTTGAACCAAGGACCCTCTGATTAACAGTCAGATGCTCTAACCGACTGAGCTAAGGAAGAGTGTTGTTTTTTCTGAAATGCGCGGCAAAAGTAATAGGATATT
>JAISHU010000168.1 GCA_031262385.1 Mediterranea sp. (in: CFB group bacteria) | reverse complement strand
GAATCCATGCAGTTGACCTTCAACAAATATATCAATATCACTTGTAGAGGTATGTTCGTTGCGCGCCACAGACCCAAAGATGCCCATGCGGGAAATGCCATACTTTGCTGCATTATTCTGCATATAAGCACGCAAAAGTAAGATATAATCGTCATTTGTTCGCATTGTCAAAATTCTTAAGCCGGACTTCTTTACCTCCCTATACAATAATACTCAAACCCCAGTTTGCTCATCTCTTCGTAGTCGTAGATATTCCGTCCGTCCAGCACCAGCGGCTGTTTCATGGTCTTCTTTACCACCCTCCACGAAGGCAGACGAAACTCTTTCCACTCGGTAAGGAGCATCAGGGCATCGGCTTCCAAGGCGGCATCGTACATATCTTGCGCATACGTCACCACGTCGCCGATGCGACGACGGCATTCGTCCATGGCAGCAGGGTCGTACACACGAACCGTGCAACCGGCTTTGAGCAACAAGTCGATAAGTATCAGCGAGGGAGCTTCGCGCATATCGTCGGTTTCGGGTTTGAAAGCCAAACCCCACAAAGCAATGGTTTTACCCGTCAATGCACCGTTGAAGCGATGTTGCAACTTGTCGAACAGGATGCTTTTCTGGGCATCGTTTACCTCTTCAACAGCTTGCAGCACACGCATTTCGTAGCCGTTTTGCTGAGCCGTTTTTATTAAGGCTTTTACATCTTTGGGAAAACAAGAACCACCGTAGCCAATGCCGGGATAGAGAAACTTACGACCGATGCGGGTGTCCGAACCAATGCCGCTACGCACCATATTTACATCGGCACCTACCAGCTCGCACAGATTGGCGATATCGTTCATAAAGCTGATGCGGGTGGCAAGCATGGAATTGGCTGCATATTTGGTCATCTCCGCCGAGGGGATGTCCATAAAGATAACACGGAAGTTATTGAGCAAAAACGGTTTATACAGGCGGGTCATCAGTTCCTTGGCACGGTCGGACTCTACACCCACTACCACACGGTCGGGACTCATGAAATCGTTCACCGCATTGCCTTCTTTCAAAAACTCGGGATTCGAAGCAACATCAAACTCGATGTGCAAACCGCGACGGTCGAGTTCTTCCTGTATGGTGGCACGCACTTTCATCGCCGTGCCTACGGGAACCGTACTCTTGGTGACTACCAGCACATATTTGTTGATGTTTTGTCCGATGGTACGTGCCACTGCCAATACATAACTAAGGTCGGCACTTCCGTCTTCGTCGGGAGGAGTACCTACGGCACTGAATATCACCTCTACATCGTCCAAATAATCGGTAAGCGAGGTAGTAAACAGCAGACGACCGGCTTTCGCATTGCGGTTCACCAATTCGTCCAAGCCGTTCTCGTAGATAGGAATGACGCCTTTCTTAAGGCTCTCTATCTTTTCGCTGTTGGTATCCACACAGATTACCTCAACGCCTATATCGGCAAAACAAGCACCGGTAACCAAGCCTACATAGCCGGTACCGACAATGGCTATTTTCATATCTTACTCAATTCGTTCTATCAGCGACGGATGTATGGGTGCAGTTGCCACAGCCATTATCCCTTCGATAACCACCACCACACGGCGGTCGTTCTTGATGCGCAGAAACTTACCTTCCAGTCCTTCGAAGATGCCGCCTACCACACGCACTCTGTCACCTTTGCGCAGGTTGACTTCCGACACATCCAAATAGATGGCTTGCTGTTCGATATTGCCGGCAACCGCAATGAAATTTTGCATTTGTCGTTCGGGGATAACGATGGGAAGATGTGTCTCCTTATCCATAATATAGCGAATAGGGAGCGTCATTCCGCGTTCCTGCTTAATGGTATCGATATGGGTACGCGAAGTGCGCACAAACACCAAGTTGTGCACGGCAGGCACCAGCTTGCGGGTACGCTGTTCGTTCTTTACCACATCGGCATAACGCATGGGGATAAAATTCTCTACTTCGTTGTCGTCTAAGTATTTTTTCAGAGCCAGTTCACGGCTGTAAGTTATTCGTAATGCATACCAATGTATGCCGGTAATATCGTTCATTATGGGGTAATTCTTGGGGACACAGGTATTGCTATAATACCTGATAAATTAAGTAAAACGAAAGAAGAATCTTTCACTACTTGCTGCATTACTCTTATTCGATTCCCCTATCTCAGCAGGAATCTTACTAAGATTTATTTTTACTAAAATAAAAAACGATGAAGCTGGCACAAAGCCCATCCATCGTGTTTGTGTATCGGTTGCAAAGATAAAGCTTTTTTAGCATTAACAAGAAATAATTCCCAAAATATACTGAAAAAGGAGTCGTTCTACTACAAGAATCGACCCCTTTTTCTACTTTATCTTATGAAGATGGGCTATTAAAGCGCACCTACGCTTTGCAAATCCGCATTGGTTTTACGAACGGCTTCTGCACTGGCAGTAAACTTAGCCTTTTCGTCGTCCGACAATTCAAGTTCGAGGATGCGTTCGATACCGTTTCTTCCCAATACCACGGGAACACCGATGCAAATATCAGACTGACCGTATTCGCCTTCCAGATATACCGAACAAGGGATAATCTTCTTTTGGTTGTGAAGGATAGACTCAACTACGAAAGCTCCTGCCGCACCCGGTGCATACCAAGCAGAAGTACCGAGTAATTTCGTAAGGGTTGCGCCGCCTACCATGGTCGAAGCTACCACTTCGTTCAGTTTCTCTTCGCTCAACAACTTGCTTACGGGAATGCCTTTGCAAGTTGCCAGACGTACCAACGGAATCATAGTGGTGTCACCGTGTCCGCCGATAACCATGCCTTCAACTTCGTTAGCATTGCACTCCAAAGCTTGCGACAAGAAATATTTAAAACGCGAACTATCGAGCATACCGCCCATACCGATGATGCGTTTGCGATCGATACCCAATACTTTAGCCGAAAGATAAGTCATGGTATCCATCGGGTTGGATATCACTACCAAAATAGCGTTGGGAGAATACTTCAAAATGTTGAGTGCAACCGACTTCACGATACCGGCATTAACGCCTACCAATTCTTCGCGGCTCATGCCCGGCTTGCGGGGAATACCCGAGGTAATAACAACCACATCCGAGTTGGCTGTCTTTTCATAGTCATTGGTGCATCCCACGATGGTGGTGTCAAAGCCCAACAACTGGGCTGTCTGCATCATATCCATTGCTTTACCTTCAGCAACGCCTTCCTTCACATCCAGCATTACCACTTCGTCGGCTACTTCATTGAAAGCCAACACATTTGCGCATGTAGCACCTACGTTACCTGCACCTACTACGGTTACTTTTGACATAATTTTAAAGTTTTTGTTATACTAACAATCTATAATTGTTTTGGTTTTACCTAAGAACCATTTTGTGCCGCAAAAGTACAACGCATTCATTATTACAGAAATTTTTCCGCAATAAATTTAGTTAAATGAACTTTACTTATTGCTATGATTTTCGGCAATCAATCATTATATACTATTTTTGCACCATGAAAAAGAACAGTCTTTATATAACAATAGGTGTAATCCTTGTGTTGGCACTCGCCGGTGTCACCGTTTTATTGCTGAGTGAAAAGAAAACCAACAAAGAATTGATACAGGAATTCCAATTGGAAAAGGAAGACCTTGAGAACGAATACAGCCGGTTTGCACAACAGTACGACGAGCTGAAGATTACCGTATCGAACGACTCGCTCGCCAACTTACTGGAGCAAGAGCAACTCAAAACTCAGCGTCTGTTGGAAGAACTGCGCACAGTGAAAAGCAGTAACGCCACCGAGATACGCCGCCTCAAAAAAGAGTTGGCTACGCTACGTAAGGTAATGGTGGGTTACATCAATCAGATTGACTCACTCAACCGACTCACCGAACAACAGAAAGCGGTGATTGCCGAAGTTACCAAGAAATACAATTCGGCTTCGCGCCAAATCAGCAACCTCACCGAAGAGAAGAAGAACCTCGACAAAAAGGTAAGCCTCGCCGCTCAATTAGATGCGACCAACATCACCGTACAGCCGATGAACAAGCGCAATAAGCGCGCCAAGAAGGTGAAGGATGTGGTGAAGTTCAAGATAGATTTTACCATTGCCAAGAACATCACCGCCGAAACCGGCGAACGCATCTTCTACGTTCGCATCACCAAGCCCGACAACGACGTGCTTACCAAAAGTCCGGAAGACACTTTCGCCTACGAGAATCGTGAGATAGGCTATTCCATTAAGAAATATCTGGAATACAACGGCGAAGAGCAGCAGGTCACCGTTTACTGGAATGTGGAAGAATTTCTGTATGCCGGCGACTACCGAATAGATATTTTCTCCAACGGTGCCCTTATCGGATCGCAAGGGTTTGAGATGAAGAAATAAAAAAACATCCGCATCCCATACCTAAAGATACAAGCTATACAAGCGACAAGAAACTTTTACCAATCTTGTGCAATCCGTCAATGATACGTTGACGTTGCTGCGGGCGTGGTTTTTTCAATCCATTGGCATAATGACTTAGCAGTCGTTGGTTGATGCCACTTGCACGCGATATGGCTGCAATGGTGGTGTATTGTTCGCAACCGTGCGCATAGTGTTTTCTACAGATCTGTATCTTTTCTGCGGCAACGCATTCCTTATCAAAGTGTCAAAACGTCAAACGAACCCTCGAAAAACGGGCTTATTTCGGACTAAAGTACAGCTCGGTGACTTTCGTGCGAGTATAGCGCGTTAAACTATGTAAAAATAGCACCTTAATACACATATTCACAGAAAGATACGAGGAAATTATGTCAAAAAACAAAAAGCGCCTTCAGCGCGAAAAAACAGCTCCGAAAAGAACTTTATGAAATTATCTTGCCGAGTTATCGCGTTAACATGCCGAGATAACGCAACAATCTGCCGGAATATACAGACTAACTTGCCGGGATAATTTCTTAAGCCGGCAGTTAATTCGTTGTTTTCCCGTCGACAGTTCGTTGTTTCCGTGCGGATGATTCGTTGTTTCCGCCGAGTTGATTCATTGTTTTCGCCGAGTTGGTTCGTTAAGTAGCGGCTTTCAACGCATAGCGTGCGGTTTAAAGGCACATTTTCTTCAAAGTATGAGTTAGCATAAAGCGCAATATCGTGACATTATGATACATAAATAGGAAATACGGAAACACTTCGCACATAGAGTACGGGCAAAACACCAAAACACAAAGTTTTAGATGCCGCCAAATGCGATGTTAAGAAACTTGCATATTGCAAAAAACATACTACCTTTGCGCTGTGATACAAACAATACGTAAGTTTTACTGTTATAGACCTAAAAGCATTTTTTATTATACCTCTTTATTATGAATAGAACATTTTGTTCCATACTATTCATTGCCTCGCTAACAGCCGCACAGGCACAAACAGCGGTAACGCTGGACAGTTGCCGAACACTGGCTATCGCCAACAACAAAGAGTTGCTGATTAGTGGAGAAAAAATCAATGTCGCTCATTACCAACGGAAAGCAGCATTTGCCAATTATCTTCCTAAGATTGCAGCAAGCGGAGGCTACATGCGCACTCAGAAAGAAATTTCGTTGCTTAGCGACGCGCAAAAAAGCGCCTTAGGCAGCATAGGTACGCAGTTTAGCGGCGCCATGCAAGCCAGTATCGCCGGAATCTTGGCACAAAACCCTTCGCTGATGCAAAATGCCGACCTGATGACGCTGTTAAAAGCTTTCGGAAGCATCGACATGGCTACTCCGCTCAACGGATTGGGCAACTCCATCGTCGACGCCTTTCACACCGACACACGCAACATGTATGCCGGCGCACTGACATTGACGCAACCGCTCTACATGGGCGGAAAAATACGCGCGTACAATAAAATCACCCGCTTTGCCGAAGAGCTGGCGCGCCAACAACATAGCAGTGCCCTGCAAGATGTGATTCTCAGCACCGACCAAGCTTATTGGCAGGTGGTGTCGCTCGCCGGCAAAAAGCGACTGGCAGAAGGTTATCTGCAACTCTTGCAGAAATTGGAGAGCGACATCGACAAAATGATTGCCGAAGGGGTTGCTACTAAAGTCGACGGCTTATCGGTAAAAGTAAAGGTAAACGAAGCCGAAATGACACTTACCAAGGTAGAAGACGGTTTGAGCCTGTCGCGCATGTTACTCTGCCAACTGTGCGGACTGGATTTATCGACGCCCTTGGTGCTGCAAGACGAACAGAACAGCAACCTCTCGCCCACCTCTATCCCGACAGACCCCATAGATATAAATGCTGTGTACGACGCCCGCCCCGAAGTACAAAGTCTGGAACTGGCTACCCAAATCTACCGACAAAAGATAAATCTTGCCCGCGCCGATTACCTGCCTTCGCTGGCTTTGGTGGGCAATTATATGATGACCAGCCCTTCGGTATTCAACGGCTTTGAAAAGAAATTTAAAGGCATGTGGAACGTGGGTGTGGTGCTCAATGTCCCGCTGTGGCATTGGGGTGAAGGCATCAACAAGGTAAAAGCGGCACGCAGCGAAGCGCGCATCGCACAGTATCAACTGGACGATGCTAAAGAGAAAATCATACTGCAAGTCAACCAGTCGCTCTTTAAAGTCAACGAAGCGGCGAAGAAACTTGCCATGACCGAAAAGAATCTGGAAAAGGCGAACGAAAACCTGCGCTATGCCACGCTGGGCTTCGAAGAGGGTGTAATCCCCGCAAGCAATGTGCTTGAAGCACACACCGCATGGCTCTCCGCACAGTCCGAAAAGATAGATGCGCAGATAGACGTGAAGCTGACGGAGATTTATCTGAAGAAGGCGACGGGAGAAATGAAACCCTAAAAAGCAAACTCTAACTTCCCTTCAGGGAATTTAGGGATACTATAAACTCAAACAAATGGATACCAAATCACAGAACAGTAACATGATATTGGCGTTTCTAACGCTGATAGGCATCATTGCCATAGTAGCCGTAGTGGGCTTCTTTGTGCTACACAAAGGTCCCGAAGTCATACAAGGTCAAGCAGAAGTCACCGAATACAGAGTATCGAGCAAAGTGCCCGGACGCATACTTGAGTTTCGCGTGAAAGAGGGACAACAAGTGCAAGCCGGCGACACACTGGTGTTGCTGGAAGCTCCCGATGTGCAAGCCAAACTGGAACAGGCACAGGCTGCCGAAGCAGCGGCGCAAGCTCAAAACGAAAAGGCTCTGAAAGGTGCACGCCAAGAACAGGTGCAAGCAGCGTACGAGATGTGGCAAAAGGCAAAAGCCGGACTGGAGATTGCACAAAAGTCGTACAACCGCGTAAAGAATCTCGCCGACCAAGGCGTGATGACAGCACAAAAGTTGGACGAGGTAACTGCACAACGCGATGCCGCCATAGCCACCGAGAAGGCTGCCGCCGCTCAATATCAAATGGCTAAAAACGGAGCCGAACGCGAAGACAAAGCTGCCGCCGCCGCACTGGTAGACCGTGCCAAAGGAGCGGTAGCCGAAGTACAAAGCTACATCAAAGAGACAGTGCTTGTGGCACAGGCTGCCGGAGAAGTCTCGGAGATATTCCCCAAAATGGGCGAACTGGTAGGCACCGGCGCACCGATAATGAACATTGCCATTATGGAACAGATGTGGGTGAGCTTCAACGTGCGCGAAGATTTGCTGGAACATCTCACTATGGGTGCCGAATTTGAAGCTTTTGTTCCGGCTCTGAAACGCAACATCCGTCTGAAAGTAAACTACATGAAGGACTTGGGTACCTACGCGGCATGGAAAGCCACCAAGGTAACCGGACAATATGACTTAAAGACATTTGAAGTGCGTGCCTTGCCCGTAGAGCAAGTGGAAGGATTGCGACCGGGCATGAGTATAATTATGAAGAAGTGAAGAAAGAGGTTTTAAAAAAGTTTGCCCGTGTTTTCAAACGCGAATGTCGCCGTTTGGTGTCGCGCCCGCTCTACTTGCTCTGCATGGTGGTGGCTCCGCTGTTTTGCTACCTCTTTTTCACCACGCTTATGGACAGCGGCTTGCCGGTCGACATGCCGGTAGGGATAGTCGACGAGGACATGACCACCACTTCGCGCCAACTGACGCGCAATCTGGATGCTTTTCAGCAAACCAAAGTGATGGCGCACTACGGTACTTTCGACGAAGCACGCATCGCCATGCAACGGGGAGAAATATACGGATTCTATTATATTCCGCAAGGCACTTCCGCTAAAGCACAGGCACAGCGACAGCCCACCGTATCATTTTACACCAACAACACCATGCTGATAGCCGGTTCACTGCTGTTCCGCGACATGAAGATGATGAGCGAACTCGCCTCCGGATCTGCCGCACGCGCCACGCTCTATGCCAAAGGTGCCACCGAACAGCAGGCAATGGCATTTCTACAACCCATCGTCATCGACACGCACCCGCTTTACAACCCGTGGCTCAACTATTCGGTTTACCTCAACAACACTTTTGCACCCGGCGTGCTGATGTTACTCATCTTTCTGATTACCGTTTACTCCATTGGCGTAGAGATTAAAGACCGCACCGCACGCGAGTGGCTACGCCTGTCGGACAACTCTATCTACATTGCGCTGGCAGGCAAACTGTTGCCGCATACGCTGGTGTTTTTCCTCATGGGTATATTATATAATGTGTATCTCTACGGCTTTTTGCACTTCCCCTGCAACAGCGGCATCCTGCCCATGCTAATCGCCACGCTTTGTCTGGTACTTGCCTCTCAATGTATGGGCGTGGTGATGATAGGCACATTGCCTACTCTGCGATTAGGCTTGAGCTTCGCTTCGCTGTGGGGCGTACTCTCTTTCTCGATGTGCGGATTGTCGTTTCCCGCCATGGCGATGCACCCTGTGTTGCAGGCACTCGCCAACTTGTTTCCGTTGCGGCATTACTTTCTGATATACGTAGACCAAGCCCTGAACGGTTACCCCATGATTTATTCGTGGACAAACTACATGGCACTGCTCATCTTTATGCTACTGCCTTTCTTGGTGATTACACGACTGAAGCGTGCCTTGATTTACTATAAGTATATACCTTAATAATATACTAATGTGCTAATGACTAATTTTGGTAGACATATACGACAGGGGTTGCTTGACCTATTTTACGTATGGAAGCAGGAGTTTCGCACCACGCTGCGCGATCAGGGGGTACTTATCTTCTTTGTGCTGGTACCGCTTGCTTATCCGCTTGCTTACGCTTTTATCTACACCAACGAGACCGTACGCGAAGTACCCGCTGTGGTGGTAGACCGTTCGCACAGTACACTGAGTCGTGAATATCTGCGTAAGGTAGATGCCTGTCCCGATGTAAAGATCGTAGGCTATTGTGCCGATTTGGAAGAGGCAAAGCAACGGCTGAAAGGGCGCGAAGCTTACGGCATCGTCTACATTCCCGAAAGCTTTAGCAGCGACATTGCACAAGGACGACAAACCCAAGTGAGCATCTTTTGCGACATGAGCGGATTGCTCTATTACAAGTCGTTACTGCTTGCCAATACACAGGTGTCGTTGGCTATGAACGCCGACATTAAGATACAACGCGCCGGCAACACCACCGACCGTCAGGATAAAATCACCGCCTACCCCATTACGTACGAAGATGTGGCACTGTTCAACCCGCAAAACGGCTTTGCCGCCTTCTTGATTCCCGCCGTGCTGATGCTTATCATTCACCAGACGCTGTTGCTGGGCATCGGACTGTCGGCAGGCACCGCACGCGAACGCAATCCGCAACACACTCTGGTTCCTGCCGACAGTCGCTATCAAGGCACCTTGCGCATTGTTGCGGGAAAAAGTCTGAGTTACTTCATGGTGTACGTGCTGGTATCGGTTTACGTATTGCTGGTAGTGCCCCGTCTGTTCGACCTTATCCAGATAGGCAAGCCCGGCGTACTGACACTTTTTTTACTGCCCTACCTGCTGGCGTGCATCTTTTTCTCCATGACACTCTCCATTGCCATACGCAATCGCGAAACCTGCTTTCTGTTGTTTGTCTTTACCTCTGTGCCGTTGCTGTTCCTCTCGGGAATATCGTGGCCGCACAGTGCCATACCCGACTTTTGGCGTTATTTTTCCTATCTTTTCCCCTCTACATTCGGCATTAACGGCTATGTGCGCATCAACAGCATGGGAGCTACATTGAACGAAGTAGCCTTTGAGTACCGTGCGCTGTGGCTGCAAGCAGGCATCTATTTTATTACCGCATGCATGGTTTATCGTCGCCAAATCATCTTGAGCGGAAGGAAAAAGTAAAGTATTGCGAAAG
>JAISHU010000160.1 GCA_031262385.1 Mediterranea sp. (in: CFB group bacteria) | reverse complement strand
TTACTGATACATAATTATTTATCACTAAATACCAACTACTAAATAAATCACTGCTTCCGGTAAGTTTGTTAGCATCTCCGCAGAAGTGTGTGAGATAAATTAGAGTTTAGGGGAATTATGAAGGGGAAACGAAATATCAGGATTTATAAAGTTTAGCATTGCACATTATTAAATATTCCATACCTTTGCCGCGACGAGAAAGCGATACGGTATGAAGCAACGATTATATATAGCTTATCTATTACTTTTCATCGGCATGCTTATGCCAATGGTATCCGTAATGCCCCATCATCATCACGATAATGGTTTGATATGTCTGAACAAAGACATCAACATCCATTGTTGTGACCACACACACCATGCACCCGACTGTGCGCACGATTGTTGCAACACCGGATGTATCACCACTCACTTTTTTCAGAAAACGGTTCACGCCGACAACGATTGGTTAACCCCGTCTGTAGCGTGGATGATTACTTTGTTTCCCGCTCTTGGGGTAATGCTGCCTTCTGCACCCGATGAGTGCAGGCGCACCCTACGGAATATCTATCGGGAACGACTTCACGGCACGTATATTACACGTGCCGCAGGGCTTCGTGCGCCCCCTGCTGTTCTTGCGTAAACTCTTCAGCCTTTTTTTCTAAAAAAAAACCGGTAGGTGACAACTTGCCGGGTATTCTTCTTTATATCCATAAAACTTATCACATGAAACAATATCTTTTCGTGGGACTCATCGCCCTATTTACGCTGGGTTCCTGTAGCAATAAGTCCGCAAGCGGACACGAAGAACATTCACACAGTCACGAGACGTGTAATCACAATCACGAAGGTGGCAGTCATAAGCATGAAGGAGATAGTCATATACATGAGAATGACAGTCATAATTCTTCAGATAATCACGGTTCGGACGAAATCATTCTTTCTCCCGAAAAGGCACAAGCCATAGGGGTAAAGGTTGAAATCGTCCGACCGGGAACTTTTCATCAAGTAATTAAAACCGGCGGACAGGTGCTTACCGCTCAAGGAGACGAAAGCACGGTGGTAGCTCCAGTGTCGGGTGTAGTGGCTTTTCGAGGCACACTCACCGAAGGCGGTGCGGTAAGTAAAGGTACTATCCTGCTTACGCTATCGTCGCGCCATTTGGCTACCGGCGACCAAGTGCAGCGTGCCCGGACCGACTACGAAATCGCCCAAAAAGAATACGAGCGAATGAAGGGGTTGGCGGCATCCAAAATTGTTTCGGAAAAAGAGCTGGCACAAGCCCGGCAGACTTTCGAAAACGCACGCCTCGCCTACCAAGCCATAGCCGACAATAGTTCCGACAAAGGCGTAGGGGTCACTGCTCCTATAGGCGGCTTCGTAAAGAATCTGCTTGTCAAGGAGGGCGACTACGTAGAGATTGGCACACCGCTGGCAACCGTCGCGCAAAACCGCAACCTCTATCTGCGTGCCGACGTTTCGCAAAAATATTATGCGTCGCTGGCAAGCATCGGATCGGCAAACTTCCGCACGCCCTATAATAATAAGGTGTACCAACTGGCGGATATGAAGGGACGACTGCTGTCGTACGGCAAAAATGCCGGTACTGACGGGCATTACATCCCCGTCACGTTCGAGTTTGCCAACCAAGGCGACATTGTGCCGGGGTCATATGTGGAAGTCTATCTGCTCTCTACGCCTATGACGAACGTCATCAGTCTGCCCCACACGGCACTTACCGAAGAGCAAGGCAGCTATTTTGTCTATCTCCAAGTAGACGATGAGGGTTACAAGAAGCAGTTGGTTACTTTGGGTGCCGACAACGGCGAACGTGTGCAAATACTTTCGGGCGTACAACAGGACGAGTCTGTCGTAACCCAAGGAGCTTATCAGGTAAAACTGGCTTCCGCCGCAAGCGCCATTCCCGCACATACACACGAACATTAATCTGCCGGATTCATAAAACATACGATTATGCTAAATAAGATTATCTATTTCTCCCTTAACAACCGCATACTGGTGTTGGTAGCCTCTATGTTGTTGTTGATAGGGGGCATCTATACCACCATGCACACGGAGGTAGACGTCTTCCCCGATCTCAATGCACCCACTGTGGTGATTATGACCGAAGCGGGAGGCATGGCTGCCGAAGAGGTGGAACAATTGGTGACCTTCCCCGTAGAAACCGCCGTTAACGGAGCTACACACGTACGTCGCGTACGCTCGTCGTCTACTAACGGCTTCTCGGTGGTTTGGGTGGAGTTCGACTGGAGTACCGACATCTACCTTGCGCGACAAATCGTGAGCGAGAAACTGGCAGTGGTCAGCGAAAGCCTTCCCGCCAATGTGGGCAAACCCACACTGGGTCCGCAATCGTCCATTTTGGGTGAGATGCTCATTGTGGGGCTTACTGCCGACAGCACGTCTCTACTCGACTTGCGTACGCTTGCCGACTGGACGATACGTCCGCGACTACTCTCCACCGGAGGGGTGGCGCAAGTGGCAGTGCTGGGAGGCGACATCAAAGAGTATCAGATTCAGCTTGACCCCGAACGCATGCGCCATTACAACGTGTCGCTGGACGAGGTAATGTCCGCCACTCGCAACATGAACCTCAACGCTAACGGCGGGGTGCTCTACGAATATGGCAACGAATACATTGTACGCGGGGTGCTGTCGACCAATCAAATCGCTTTGCTGGAACGCACGGTCATCGCAAAACGCTCATCGGGCATCGTGCGTTTGGAAGATATTGCCGATGTACGCATAGGTGGCAAAGTACCCAAACTGGGTACCGCTTCCGAACGCGGTAAACCGGCTGTGCTGCTTACCGTTACCAAACAACCTGCCACCGGCACCATCGAACTGACCGAAAAGTTGGAGGCTTCACTCAAAGATTTGCAGAAGAATCTGCCTCCCGACGTGCATGTCAGCACCGATGTGTTTCGCCAAAGCCGCTTCATAGAAAGCAGCATCGGTAACGTCAAAGAGGCACTGCTCGAAGGCGGATTGTTTGTAGTGATTGTCCTCTTTTTGTTCCTTGCCAATGTGCGTACCACGGTGATTTCGCTAGTGACATTGCCGCTGTCGCTCATCGTGTCGCTGATAACGTTGCACTACATGGGGCTGACTATTAACACCATGAGTTTGGGCGGGTTGGCTATTGCCATAGGCTCGCTGGTGGACGATGCTATTGTGGA
>JAISHU010000107.1 GCA_031262385.1 Mediterranea sp. (in: CFB group bacteria) | reverse complement strand
TCCATTTAGGACTTGTAAACTATGCGAAAAATGAAGGCGACAGTGAAGCGGATGCCATTGCCTTTGCCGACGCCAACATCGATGCCTTTGCTGCCGTTCCTTGGAGTGGCTATACCGATTGGAAAAAGGTGTTGTTTCGTAATGGTAGCAATCAAAACTACGAAGTAACCGCACAGGGAGGTGGCGATAAGACAACCTTTTACACCTCTTTGGCGTATGCCAATCAGCAAGGTGTAACACTCAGCTCGGGCTACGAACGTTTCACGGCACGTGCCAACCTTACGCACAAAGCCAATCGCGTTACATTTGGGATAAATGCCATGTTTACCAAGTCGGAGCAAAAGAGCAATAGCGAAGGCACCAGCTTCTCCAATCCGTTAATGGTGTACACCATGACAGCTTCACCGTCAACATACCCTTACGAGCAAGACGGCAGTTACAGCTACAGCTTTCCCGCATTGAACAACAGTACCAATCCGCTACAAAATGTTTTGGCGAACTACGACCGTAGCACCATTAACCGTTTTCTCGGTTCGGTGAATGCCGACTGGAATATTTGGGATAACCTGCACGTGAAAGAAACCCTCAGTTATGATTACAACAATACCTCAAGTCGTGTGTGGTGGGATCCACGCTTCGGAGACGGAAGGTCGGCATCGGGAGTAATGCAGCGAATAATGAATAACCGCAATAAATTGAACACTCAAACCTTGTTGACATACAACAAGATGTTCGACCAATCGCATACCGTGGATGTGTTGCTGGGCTTTGAAACCGAAGATTATAAGACGGAGTATGTATACGCCAGTGGCGAAAATTATCCCACATGGGAACTACCCGAAATTGCTAATGCAGGCACTACAAGTGCCGAAAGTTTGGTACAGGATTACCGCATGGTATCTTTTCTGGGGCGTCTCAACTACGATTACCGCAACAAGTATTATTTCAGTGCAAGCTACCGCAAAGACGGAAGTTCGCGCTTGTCGAGAGACAGTCGTTGGGGTGACTTCTGGTCGGTGTCCGGATCGTGGCGATTATCCAACGAAAGCTTTATGGAATCACTGAAAGATGTGATAACCGATGCTAAAATCCGCGCCTCCTACGGTATTAACGGTACGCCTCCGGGCGACTATTACGGATATATGGGTGTATTTGAATATGGCGCCAAGTACAATAACATGTCGGGTTCTAATGAAGTTCAGGTGGATAATCCCAACTTAAGATGGGAGAAAAACTATGCAACAAACATCGGTATTGACATTACACTGTGGGATATTCTGTCTGTTACAGCCGAATGGTATAACCGTGACACCCGCGATTTGCTGATGAATCGCCCTATTTCGGCAGTACAAGGTATTCTTGACTCGGGAGGTGCTGCCGGTATGTTGGTTAATGTAGGTAGTATGCGCAACCGAGGCGTGGAATTTGAAATTAAATCGACTAACATCAACCGCCGGGACTTATTCTGGACGACCTCGTTGAATATAGGTCACAACAAAAATACGCTAACCAAACTGGACGGTGATCAAGATGAAATAATAGACGGTCAGTTGATTCACCGGATTGGATATGCCTACAATTCGTTTTATGCTTACGAATATGCCGGTGTTGACACGCAAACCGGCAAAGAACTCTACTACATTAACAAAGGCGACAACCCACGCGGCACCACTGCCAATCCTGCACAAGCCGAAAAGGTGGTTATTGGTAAACCCGAGCCTACGGTTTCCGGAGGATTTACCAGTGAATTGCGTTGGAAAGGGATAGATTTTAACTTCACCCTGACTTACTCTTTAGGCGGACATGCTTACGATAACGCTGGCTGGGTGCAAAGTAATGGTGGCGACTACCATTACTTGGGAAACATTCCTGCCTTTTACAAAATAGAAGATACTTGGCAAAACCCCGGAGACCAAGCTAAACTGCCTCAATTTGCCTATGGTAACGTCAATACCCGCTCTTCGCGTTGGATGTTGTCGACCGACCATTTGCGCGTAAAAAATGTAACATTGGGCTATAGCCTTCCGTCTGCATTCATCCGCAAAGCCGGTCTTACCAAAGTTCGTGCGTATGCTGCGGCGAATAACTTGTTGACGTGGAAGTCGAAAGATTTATATATCGACCCCGAAGTAAGAGCTAACGGTGTAGCACTCTTCACCATTCCGCCGTTACGCACGGTAACCTTCGGTATAGAAATAGGCTTCTGATTTTAACCCCCTATTAATACTCAAAGAATATGAAAAAAACATTTCTATATTATACATTAATGATGACAACTGCCACAGTTTGTTTGTCATCTTGCGGCAACGATTGGTTGGATCTGTCTCCGTCGGACAGCGTTCCTTCGGATAAAGCTATAGTAGATGCCGACGGTGCCAAAGCCGCATGGACAGGTATGTACGACGGCTTGCAGGGTAACTCTTCCTACACCGGTTACTATGGTGCACGGATGTTTTATTACGGTGATGTTCGCGGTGATGATATGCAGGCCGAAAAACAAGGTAACCGCAGCTCTTCGTGCTACGAAATGCAATATACATTGGACAATGCTCCAAATATGTGGAACGTGCCTTACAATGTGATTCAGCGTGCCAATCGTCTCATTGATGCCATTGACAAAAAACAGATAAAGGATGCCGCTGAGGGCGTTCTCGAAAGCTATCGGGCACAGGCATTGGTTGTTAGAGCAATGGTTCATTTTGACTTGGTGCGTGTGTACGGAAATACCTATACCATGGATCAAGGTGCATCGGCAGGAGTTCCCATTGTAAACCATCTGTTGGAAGCTACAGCACTTCCGGGACGCGATAAAGTGGCCGATGTATATGCTCAAGTCGTGAAAGATTTAACCGAAGCTATCGACTCGAAAGCATTAGAGACGAAAAAACAGCAGGGCTACTTAAATCTTTGGGCAGCTAAAGCCCTTCTTACACGTGTTTATCTCTATATGGGTGATAATGCAAAGGCACTGTCGACTGCCGAAGATATCATCAAAAATTCGCCTTACGCATTGTGGACAGACGAACAATATGTAAACGCTTGGAGCAAGAAAGACGGAGCACATACTAACGAAATGCTTTTTGAAATTATTAACTACAGCAGCGAAGACTGGACGGACCGAGAAGGCATTGCATACCTCTTGGCTGAAGACGGTTATGCCGATTTAATCGCCACCAAGTCGTTTTTGGATATAATGAAAAGAACGCCGAAAGATGTACGCAAGGGTATTCTGATAAAGTCTGTCAAAAAGGCATTCATAGACAAATATGGTGAAGAAACGGTATTCGTGAACAAATTCCCCGCCGATGATAGTGGAGAAATGCGCATGAATAACATTCCGTTACTCCGTCTTTCGGAAGTCTACCTCAACGCTGCCGAAGCTGCCGTAAAACTGGGCAACGAAAATGCCAAAGCCATGGAATATTTGAGTGCCATTGCCCAACGAGACGGCACAGAAACTGATTTGAAAGGAACAACGATTAAATTGGAACAAGTCCTTTTAGAGCGCCGCAAGGAATTGATTGGTGAAGGGCAACGCTTCTTTGATGCTATGCGCAACAACGAAACGGTGGTGCGCTATACCGACAACAACGATAGGGGATTTCATTATATTCTAAAAGAAGAATCGCAATCGTTCAATCGTACTTATTTCCGTGCATTACTCCCCATTCCGGTAAGCGAAACAAATGCCAATCCTGTGTTGAGAGAGCAGCAAAATCCGGGGTATTAAGAAGCTGTTTTGATTTTAATGCTCTCAAAGCATGAGTAATAAAAAGCTATTTATCACGAAGGGAGAGCCGTCACCGGCTCTCCCTTCAGTCATTTTAAACCATTCAACAGTTTCTTTAGTTGTTTTCCGGTCGCAGCTTGCGCACGGTGGCG